>CALWXI010000001.1 GCA_944385455.1 uncultured Oscillospiraceae bacterium
CGGAGTCGCCGCCGCCCACGATGGTGATGGCGCCGGACTCGGCCAGAGCCTTGGCCATGGCCTTGGTGCCCTCGGCAAAGGCGGGGAACTCAAAGACGCCCATGGGGCCGTTCCACACCACGGTGCCAGCGCCCTTCACGGCGCCGGAGAAGGCGGCGATGGTCTTGGGGCCGATGTCCATGCCCATGAGGTCCTCGGGGATGTTGCCCTCGGCCAGCACCGGCTTGGCGTCGGCGGAGAACTCGGCGGCGCAGAGGTTGTCCTCGGGCAGCAGGAACTTCACGCCCTTGGCCTGGGCCTTGGCCATCATCTCCTTGGCGTAGTCCAGCTTGTCCTCCTCCAGGAGGGACTTGCCAATGGTGTAGCCCTGGGCCTTCTTAAAGGTGTAGGCCATACCGCCGCCGATGATGATGACGTCGGCCTTCTCCAGCAGGTTGTTGATGACATTGATCTTGTCGGAGACCTTGGCGCCGCCCAGCACGGCCACGAAGGGGCGCTTGGGATCGTCCAGAGCCTTGCCCATGATGTCCAGCTCCTTGCCGATGAGGAAGCCGGAGACGGCGGGGAGGTAGGCGGCCACGCCGGCGGTGGAGGCGTGGGCCCGGTGGACGGTGCCGAAGGCGTCGGAGACATAGAGCTCGGCCATGGAGGCGAGCTCCTTGGCAAACTCGGGATCGTTCTTCTCCTCCCGCTTGTCGAAGCGCAGATTCTCCAGGAGCATGATCTGACCGGGCTGGAGGGCGGCGGCCTTGGCCTTGGCGTCGTCGCCGATGATGTCCTTGGCGAAGATGACCTCGCGGCCCAGCAGCTCGCTCAGGCGCTTGGCCACAGGAGCCAGAGAGAGGGAGTCCTTCCACTCACCCTTGGGCTTGCCCAGATGGGAGCAGGCGATGACGGCGGCGTTCTGCTCCAGCAGGTACTGGATGGTGGGCAGAGCGGCCACGATCCGCTTGTCGTCGGTGATGGCGCCGGTGGCCTTGTCCTGGGGCACGTTGAAATCGCAGCGGAGCAGGACCTTCTTGCCTGCCACATCCATGTCCTTGACGGTCTTCTTGTTGTAGTTCATTGACTGTGCTCCTTTCATCATGTCGCGGCGGAGAATGCAAAATCAGTGTGTGTGTTTGGCCCGTCCTCGGACCGGGAGTATTTTGCGCCCGGCTTCCGCCGGGCTGTTTTCAACGACGGAACTGGCCCTCCTTTTGCGCCCGCCAGGCGCTGCCGCCGTCCTTGGCGAGACCGGGAAAGTCCAGCTGGCGGAGGGCCTCGTAGGTCACCGCCGCCACCGTGTTGGCCAGATTCAGGCTGCGGGCGTTCTCCCGCATGGGGAGCCGGACGCAGCGCTCCGGATACCGCTCCAGCAACCCCTGGGGCAGCCCGGCGGTCTCCTTGCCGAAGAAGAGCCAGCAGCCGTCGGTGTAGGCCGCGTCGGTGTAGCACCGGGCGGCCTTGGTGGTGGTGAGCCACACCTGGGGGTCCGGATTTTGCCGGAACAGCTCCTCCAGACTGTCGTAGACCTGGAGGTCCACCATGGACCAGTAGTCCAGCCCCGCCCGCTTCACCGCCTTGTCGGGGATATCAAAGCCCAGAGGCCGCACCAGATGGAGCCGGCTCCCGGTGGCCGCGCAGGTCCGGGCGATGTTGCCGGTGTTCATGGGGATCTCAGGCTCGACCAGCACGATATTTATCATACACAAGCCCTGCCCCTTTCAATCGACAGTCTTCCAGCGCACTACATTGTAACGCAACACCGCCAGAATTACAACATAAAAAACACGAAAAAAAGCAAATTTTTCATTTTTTCTCTAGCGTAGCTTAAAAATGCACCAAATTTTCAAAGAACACTTTCCCTTGCTTCTCAGTTGTGCTATGATATGGTAAACTGGGGTGGAATTTTAAAGCCCGTATGGATAGCCGGAGGACGCGGTCTGGGCGGGGATCTTGCCCGTCAGACAAGGAAATGTTCCGCAGCCATACTGACGTATGGCAAGGGAAATGGACCCGGTGTGCAACGGTTGGGAATACAATTCTTAGACAGGAGTGTGACCGGACATGGCAAGAGAACGGGGCCGCCTGCGGGTGGTGGTGAAGGTGGGGACCTCTACCCTCACCCACGACACGGGGCAGCTCAATTTACATAATATGGAGCGTCTTTCCCGCACCCTCTCCGATCTGGAGGGAAAGGGTCACGAGGTCGTATTGGTCTCGTCGGGGGCCATCGGCATCGGCACGGCCAAGATGAATCTGCCGGAGCGGCCGACCCAGCTGCGGATGAAGCAGGCCGTCGCCGCCGTGGGACAGTGCATGATGATGCACCTCTACGACAAGTTTTTCGGCGAGTACAACCGGGTGGTGGCCCAGATCCTCCTCACCGGCGAGGACGTGGACGCCCCGACGCGGGCGGAGCACCTCCACAACACCTTTGAATCCCTGCTGGAGCTGGGGGTCATCCCGGTGGTGAATGAGAACGACTCGGTGTCCTCGGCGGAGATCGAGACGGGCCAGTGCAAGATCCTGGGCGACAACGACACCCTCCCGGCCATGGTGGCCCGGCTGTGCGGGGCCGACCTGCTGGTGCTCCTGAGCGACATCGACGGCCTCTACGACGCCGACCCCCGGAAGGACCCGGAGGCCAAGCTCATCCACCGGGTGGAGGCGGCGACGCCGGAGCTCCGGGCCATGGCGGGGGGCGCCGGCTCCTGGCGGGGCACCGGCGGCATGACCACCAAGCTCAACGCCGCCGAGATCGCCATGGCCGCCGGGGGGGACCTGGTCAACACCAACGGCGCCCGGCCGGAGGACCTGTACGGCATCCTGGAGGGGGAGGACATCGGCACCCGCTTCCTGGCCGCCCGTTCCTGACCGTCTACCTTAATATATTGCTTCCTTTTTCACCCTTCCTTCCATTGCTTCTTTCTTCTTCACGCTTACTTCTTACTTCTTCACGCTTACTTCTTACTTCAAATCAGGGGGGATCTTCATGACCATTCTGGAAACTCAGGGCCTGGCGGCGAAGAACGCCAGCCGCGTGCTGGCCGTGGCCGGCACCGCCAAGAAAAACGCGGCGCTGGAGGCCATCGCCCAGGCGCTGTATCAAAACCAGGGCTACATCCTGGCGGAGAATGAAAAGGATCTGGCCGCCGCCATGGCGACGGGGATGAAGCAGTCCCTCCT
>CALWXI010000002.1 GCA_944385455.1 uncultured Oscillospiraceae bacterium
GGCGAGGCCCTGGAGAAACGGAAGGCGGAGCTGGGCGAGGCCCTGGAGCGGGTGCGGCAGCGCCGGTACGCGGTGCGCACCCGGAGCATCCGCAGCTACCGCAGCTCTTTGCGGCTGCTGCGGGACAATCCCACCGCCCACGCCCGGGGGCTGGACGAGGCCCTGGACGCCCTGCGCAGCCTCAGCGACAAGTTCCAGAAGTGAAGCAAGACCTCCGCGCCATAAGGCGCGGAGGTCTTTTCTTACGTTCCGGCGGCGTCGCCGAAATCCAGCACCCGGCGGATCACCGGGAAATACACCGCCGCCGTCACCAGCGGCCCCAGCACGTCGGACACCGGCTGGGCGTAGAACGTGGCCCGGACGCCGAAGGCGGCGGGCAGAAGGAAGAGGGCTGCGAAGTACACCGCCTTGCGGAAGGTGGAAAGGGGCAGGGACACCTGGGGAAGGCCCATGCCGGTGAACCCGTCCACCAGGGCGTACTGGAGCCCCAGGGGGATGATGGCCAGGGTGCAGACGTGGATGGCGGTCAGGGCCTCCGACGCCAGTTCCGCTTCCCGGGTGAAGAGGGCCACGAAGAGCCCGCCGGCCACCCGGGCCAGAACGAACAAAACCGCCGTGTAGCCCACGCACATCATGGCAATGACCCGCTGGGCGCTCAAAATGCGGTCCCTCCGCCGGGCGCCGAAGTTGAACGCCAGGATGGTCTGGGTGCCGCCGGAGATGCCTCCCAGGGGCATGGTCACCACCAGCATGAAGCTCTGGGCGATGGTGGCGCAGCTGATCATGCGGTCCCCCAGCTCCGCCCCGCCGTAGCGCTGGAGCACGGCGTTCATGGCGATGATCATGACGTTGTCCACGGCGGCGATGAGGAAGGGGGTGACGCCGGTGAAGAGGATGCGGCCCATGAGCCGGAGGTCGTAGCCTCCGAAGGTGATGGGGATGGGCACCTGCCGGCTGAAGAGAAAGCGCAGCACATAAAGGCAGCTGGCCAGCTGGGAGGCCACCGTGGCCGCCGCCGCTCCCACCACCCCCAGGTCCAGAAGAAAGATGAAGACGGGATCCAGCACGATGTTCAGCGCCGCCCCCAGCACCACGGAGAGCATGCCCTTGCGGGCGTAGCCCTGACAGATGACGAACTGATTGAGGCCCAGGGCCAGGAGATTGCACACCGTGCCGCAGACGTAGGCGGTGAAATAGACCTCGGCATAGGGATAGGTGATCTCGCTGGCGCCGAAGGCCAGCAGCATGGGCCGCCGCAGCGGCAGCACCAGGGCCGTCAGGGCCGCGCCGAAAAGGCACAGCAGAAGGAAGCTGTTGGCCAGGATCTTCCGGGCCTCCTCCTGCCTGCCCGCGCCCATGCGGATGCTCATCAGCGGCGCGCCGCCCACGCCCACCAAAAACGCCACCGCGCCGATCATGGTCACCACGGGACCGCACACGCCCACCCCCGCCAGGGCGGTGTCCCCCACCAGGGGGATGTGGCTGATGTAGATCCGGTCCACGATACTGTAGAGCACGCTGACGAACTGGGCCAGCATGCTGGGAATGGCGATGCGCCGCACCAGGGCGCCCACGGGGTCGGTGCCCAGGTTGTTTTCCAGCTTCATGGGAAGATACGTCCTCCTGCACACATCAAACATTCAGGGCTGCCGGAGCGCACGCTCCGGCAGCCCTTCCATTATAGCCGTGTTTTTTTGTTTTGCAAGAGGCTAAAGGCCCCGCCCGTCGAATTCCGGGGTGTACTCCTCCCGGGCGGAGGTGCGTTCCTGGGTGTAGCCGTCGGTGATGCCGCAGTTTTCCATGTAGGCCACGGCGGCGCGGTACTCCGCCGCCGTCACGCGGCGGGCCAGGTTCCCCGCCGCCCCGGGCTGGGGGGTGTACTGGCTCATGAGGGAGAAGAGCACGTCCCCGGGGGCGAAATGCTCCGCCACCCAGTCGATGCACCGGCGGGTGTTCTCCAGCTCCCCGGGCAGCAGCAGGTGGCGGATCACCACCCCCCGGCGGAGCATGCCGCCCTCCATCACATACGGCCCCGTCTGACGGAACATCTCCAGAATGGCCGGGGCGGCCCACTGAAAATAGTCCGCCGCGCCGGAGTATTTCCGGGCAGGGGCCTCCAGGGCGTACTTCAGGTCCGGCAGATAGACCTGCACCTTCCCCTCCAGCAGCCGCAGCGTCTCAAGGCGCTCGTAGCCGCCGCAGTTCCACACCACCGGCACCGGCCAATCCTCGTCTCCCAGGGCCTCCAGCACCGCCGGAACAAAGTGGGTGGCCGTCACGAGATCCAGGCACGACGCCCCCTGGCGGATGAGGTCCCAAAAGACCGCCCGCAGCCGCCGCGGCGTGAGGTCCGTCCCGGCCCCGCCCAGGGAGATGGGGGCGTTCTGGCAGAAGCAGCAGCGCAGCGAGCACCCGGAGAAGAACACCGTCCCCGCGCCGTTTTCCCCCACAAGGCACGGCTCCTCCCATTTGTGGAGCATGGCCCGGGCGGCCCGGGGCGTCAGGCTCTGGCCGCAGAACCCCCCCGCCGCCGTCTCGGTGCGCTCCGCCCGGCACCGGCGGGGACAAAGCTCACAGACCATGGCGCGCCCGGAAGTCCGGCCCCAGGTCCCCCGCCATCCAGTGGCGGCGGCACAGGCCGATGTAGCGGTCGTTGCTGCCCAGCTCCACCTGGGCCCCCTCCCTGAGGACATGGCCCTGGGCGTCGAACCGGGCGTTGAAGGCGGCCTTCCGGCCGCACCAGCACACCGTCTTGACCTCCTCCAGCTTGTCCGCCAGCACCAAAAGGGCCTCGCTGCCGGGGAACAGGTCCCCCCGGAAGTCCGCCCTGAGGCCGTAGCAGAGCACCGGGATGTCCAGTTCGTCCACCAGGTGGACCAGGTAGAGGACCTCCTCCCGCGTGAGGAACTGGGCCTCGTCCACGATGACGCAGGCGCACTGGGTCAGCTCCATGACGGACAGGGCCCGGAGCTCGTCAAAGTAGATGCAGGGGTGGGTAAGGCCGATGCGGGAGACCGCCATGTGGTCTCCGTCCCGTGTGTCCAGCCGGGGCTTCACCAAAAGCGCCTTCTGGCCCCGCTCCTCATAGTTGAACCGGGTCATCAGGGCGTTGGCCGTCTTGCTGGAGCCCATGGCCCCGTATTTGAAGTATAGCTGTGCCATTAAATTGTATCCCGCTCCTTACTGTGCTTGTTCTTGTGTCTCTTCTCCGGACGCCTCCTCCGGCGCCGGTTCCTCCCACTGAGGCCTGGGCGGCGGCGTGACGTCCAGCACCAGCTTGCGGCAGTCCGGGCAGTGCCAGGCGGTCTTGTAGCTGGCGGAGAGGCCTCCCTCGGTGTTGATGACCAGGGCGTCGGCGGCGTGGCCCCGGAGGCTCAGCGCCCGGGGCTTTTTCGTATGCCAGTAGACCCACTGACCGCTGATGAGATAGCCCCGCTGCATCACCCTGCCGCACCAGGGGCACGCCTGAGGCTCCGGGGCTTCCTCCGGCGGGGACGCGAAGCACTCTTTGAGCTCCTTCGCCAAGGACTGCACGGTCTCCCGGAGGCTGTCCTTCTCCTCCGTCTCCTCCCGGGGCATCTCCGTCCGGCGCTTTTCCGGCGGCTGGTCCCAGGGGTCCTCGCTCTTTTTCCAAAACGGCATCCTCACGCCTCCTTGTTCTCATCCCGGCCACGGACGTGGCC
>CALWXI010000003.1 GCA_944385455.1 uncultured Oscillospiraceae bacterium
GATGCGGGTCTGGCGGAGAAATTCGCACAGCTCCTCCAGCTCCGCCTGCCCATCGCCGGGGCGGCCCGTGGTGAGGCTGGGGCGCAGCCCCAGTCCCGGGAACCTCGCCAGGAGCTTTGCCAAGAGGTCCAGCAGCTCCGCCTTGGTGTCCCGGCGGTTCATGGCCTTCAAAATGCCGTCGTTGCAGTGCTGGATGGGGATGTCCAGATAGGGCAGGATCTTGGGTTCTTCCGCGATGGCGTCGATGAGATCATCGGTGATCTCGTCGGGATAGAGGTAGTGCAGCCGGATCCAGTGGAAGTCCAGGCGGCACAGCCGCCGCAGCAGGGCGGCGAGCTGGTGCTCCCCACCCAGGTCCGTGCCGTAGCGGGTGATGTCCTGGGCGACGACCAGCAGCTCCTTCACCCCGGCGGAGGCCAGCTCCGCCGCCTCGTCCAGCAGCTCGTCCATGGGGCGGCTGCGGTATCTGCCCCGGAGGGAGGGGATCACGCAGTAGGCGCAGTGGTTGTCACAGCCCTCGGCGATGCGGAGGTAGGCGTACCAGGGCGGTGTGGACAGGATCCGGGGACCGCCCTGCTCCGCCGTGTGGATGTTGCCCAGGCGGCAGGGGCGCGCTCCCCGCTCCATGACCTCCTCCACGGCCTCGGCGATGTCGCCGTAGCTGCCGGTGCCCAGGATGCCGTCCACCTCCGGCAGCTCCCGGAGGACGTCCTCCTGGTACCGCTGGGCCATGCAGCCGGTGACCAGGAGCTTCTTCACCCGCCCGGCGCGCTTGAGCTCCGCCATCTCCAGGATGTTGTCGATGGCCTCCCGGCAGGCGCTCTCCAGAAAGCCGCAGGTGTTCACCACCACCACGTCCGCGCCCTCCGGCGCGGCCTGGACGGTATGGCCCGCCGCGGTGACGGCGGCCATCATCTGCTCGCAGTTCACCTGGTTTTTCGCGCAGCCCAGAGAAATGAATGCAACCTGATAATGCAAAATGTGTTCCTCACTCTTCCCGCGGATCTACTCCACGTCGATTTCCGTATCCAGGCGGCGCCACGCCGCCCTCACGTCGCTCCAGGAAAAGCCCCGGCGCGCCAGGGCGTCGCTGAGGCGCTTCTTCTCCCGCTCCTCGGGAGCGCGGCCCCGGAGCTTTCCCTCCAGGAACCGCACCGCCAGGTCCTCCGGGTCCGGCAGCGCCTCCAGCGCCGCGTCCCACAGCTCCCGGGGGACACCCTTTTCCCGCAGCTTGTCCCGGACCCGGGCGGGCCCGTATCCCTGGCGGGCGCAGTGCCGCGCCAGCGCCTGGGCGTAGTCCGCGTCGTTGAGGGCGCCGATGGCCTCCAGCCACTCCGCCGCCCCCCGGGCCTCCGCCTCGGTGGCGCCCTTTTCCCGGAGCCGGCGCTCCAGTCCGGCCCGGCTCATGGCCCGGCGGCCGATGAGCTCCGCCGCCCTTCCCCTGACGTCCGACGCGCCGGCGGCGGCCCGCAGCCGCGCCAGGGCCTCCTCGTCCAGGTCCTCTCCGGCCCGCAGGCCGAAGTCCAGCAGCTCCCGGTCCGTGACGGTGAGGCAGGCGCCGCCCGCCAACTCCACCAGCACCCGGCCCCTTCCGGCGGCGCGGAGACGCTCAATCCGCATCGTCGAAGTCGTCGGCGGCCACGTCCACCGCCCGGCCGGCGGACTTGGCGGAGGCGCGGGCCTGGCCGCCTCTGAGCTTGTCGGAATTCTTCCGGATGTCCGCCTCCAGCTGGGCGGCCACCTCCGGATTTTCCAGCAGATACCGCTTGGCGGCGTCCCGTCCCTGTCCGATGCGCACCTCTCCCATGGAGAACCAGGACCCGGCCTTCTGCACCAGATCCAGCTTCACCCCCAGGTCGATGAGCTCGCCCTCGTGGGCGATGCCCTGGCCGTACATGATGTCGAACTCCGCCTCCCGGAAGGGGGGCGCCACCTTGTTTTTCACCACCTTGGCCCGGGTGCGGTTGCCGATGATCTCGCTGCCGTTTTTCAGCGCCTCCACCCGGCGCACGTCGATGCGGACGGAGGAGTAGAACTTCAGCGCCCGTCCGCCGGTGGTGACCTCGGGATTGCCGTACATGACGCCCACCTTTTCCCGCAGCTGGTTGATGAAGATGACGATGGTGTTGGTCTTGCCGACGGCGCCGGTGAGCTTGCGCAGGGCCTGGCTCATCAGCCGGGCCTGGAGGCCCACGTAGCTGTCGCCCATCTCGCCCTCGATCTCCGCCCGGGGCACCAGGGCCGCCACGGAGTCCACCACGATGACGTCGATGGCGCCGGAGCGCACCAGGGCCTCGGTGATCTCCAGGGCCTGCTCGCCGGTGTCCGGCTGGGAGATGAGCATGTCCTCCACCTTCACGCCCAGAGCCCGGGCATAGGTGGGGTCCAGGGCGTGCTCGGCGTCCACGAAGGCCACCTCGCCGCCCCGTTTCTGGGCCTCCGCCACCACATGGAGGGCCAGGGTGGTCTTGCCGGAGGACTCCGGCCCGTAGATCTCCACGATGCGGCCCCTGGGCAGGCCCCCAATGCCCAGCGCCACGTCCAGCGACAGGGAGCCGGTGGGGATATAGTCCACATCCAGGCTGGTCCGGTCGCCCAGGCGCATGATGGACCCCTTGCCGTACATCTTCTCGATCTGGGCCATGGCCGTGCCGATGGCCCGCTTTTTATCCTCCGCCGGTGCCGCGCTGGGCACCGGCGCCTTCTCTTTTGCCATGATGTCCTCCTCCTAAAACTCGAATCGCGTTCAGATCTCCGTGCACAGCGTGCCGAACACCACCCGGGGGATGTCGTGGAGATCCTTGACCACCTGGATGTCCCCGAAGCCCTGGGCCCGCATCAGGCGCAGCACGCTGTCCGCCTGGCCGGCGCCCACCTCGAAGTACAGCCGCCCGCCGGGCAGCAGGGCGGACCTCCACTTCTCCGCGATGCTGCGGTAGAAGTCCAGGCCGTCCTCGCCTCCGTCCAGGGCCAGATGGGGCTCATAGTCCCGGACGGACACGTCCAGCCCCGGGATGTCCCCCCGGGGGATGTAGGGCGGGTTGGAGACGATACACTGGAAGTCCCCCAGGGACCGATCCGGCTTTTCCCGGGCGTCGGCCTGCATGGGCACCACCCGGCCGGAGAGGCCGTTGCGGCGGATGTTCTGGCGGCAGATCTTCAGCGCGCCGTCGGACCACTCTCCCAGCACCACCCGGCACGCCGGAGCCTGGGCCGCCACCGCCAGACCGACGCAGCCGCTGCCGGCGCACAGGTCCAGCACCCGGCACTCCCCCTGGGTCTGGACGTAGGCGGCGGCCTCCCGGACCAGCACCTCCGTGTCCGGCCGGGGGATCAGCACCTCCCTGGAGATGTCCAGGGGCAATCCGTAGAACTCCCACTCGCCGATGAGGTACGCCACCGGCTCCCCCGCCAGATGCCGCGCCGCCAGGTCCCGGACCCGGGCCTCCAGCTCCGGCGAGGCGTACAGTCCGCCGTCCCGGCTGAGCTGCTCCCGGCTCTTGCCCGTGCCGAAGCACACCAGCTCCCGGGCCTCCAGCGTGGCGGCCTCGATTCCCGCCCGGCGCAGCTGCTGGCGGATATCCAAATACAGATTGTTATATGTGATGGCCATGATACGCTCCGTTGTCGTTTTTTTCTCTCTTCAGGACCAGCTCTGACCCGCCGTCACCAGGCGTCCTTCCCCTTTTCGCTGGGCAGCACCAGCTCCAAAGCGCGGATGGCCACCTGGATCATGGAGTCGTCCGGCTCGTTGGTGGTGAAATTCTGCATCCAGAGGCCCGGGGCCGTGAGGACCTGGGCCAGGCGGTTTTCCTGCACGTGGCGACCCACCCAGCGGTTGAACTCGTAGGTGATGCCCACCACCAGCGGCAGCAGCAGCAGGTGCACCGCCGTCCGCAGCCAGACATTCGTGATGGGCCAGATGCCGAACACCACGCCGGAGAACAGGATGGACACGAAGATCACCACAAAGAGGAAGCTGGTGCCGCAGCGGGGATGGTGCCGGGGCTGGATGCGGACGTTCTCCACCGTCAGCGGCAGCCCCGCCTCGTAGCAGAAGATGGTCTTGTGCTCCGCGCCGTGGTACTGGAACACCCGGTAGATGTCCTTCTGCCGGGAGCAGACGATGAGGTAGATCAGGAAGATCACGATCTTCAAAATGCCCTCCAGCAGGTTCCGCCCCCACAGGGGGAAGTCCGGCACGAAGTGGAGGAGCCCCCCGGTGAGGAAGGTGGGCAGCACCAGGAAGAGGAAGATGCTCATGCCCACGCCCAGGGCCACCGCCAGGGCCACCACGGCGCTCTCCAGCTTTTTGCTGCCCAGGTGCTTTTCCAGCCACTGCTCCAGCCTGGAGGGCTGGGCCTCCGCCTCGTCGGGATAGAAGTCCGCGGAGTACATCAGCGCCTTGACGCCGCTGACCATGGAGTCCAGGAAGTTCACGGTGCCCCGGATCAGCGGCACGCCCAGAATGGGATACCGGTCCCGGATGAAGCGCAGCTCCTCGGTTTTCTCCACCAGCCTGCCCTCCTGGTCCCGGACCACGATGGCCTGCCGCTCCGGGCCCCGCATGAGGATGCCCTCGATGAGCGCCTGTCCGCCGATGCTGGTGCGGAAGGCGCAGGATTTGTTCTCTGCCATGGGGTTTCCTTTCTAATGGTTGGATTGTATCACATCCGCCGGGAAAAATCAAACATTTGTTCTGTTCTTTTCCGGCAGGCGGATGGTGACCACGGCGCCGCCGCCCTCGGCGTTGCCGATGGTGAAGGTGCCGCCGTGGAGGTTGACGATCTCGTCGCACACGGCCAGGCCGATGCCGCTGCCCCGGGCCTTGGAGGAACCCTTGTAGAATTTCTGCTTCACGAAGGGCAGCTCGCCCTGGGGGATGCCGGGGCCGTAGTCCCGGACCCGGACCACCTGCTCGTCCCCCTCCTCGCAGATGGAGGCGGTGATGCGTTTGCCGGAGCCGCCGTGCTTGGAGGCGTTGTCCAGCACGTTGCAGAACACCTGCTTGAGCCGCTCGGGGTCGCCGTCGATGGGGGGCAGCTCCTCCTCCCCGCCGTCGTACTCCAGCTCGATGCCCTCCTGCCGGAACAGCTCCCGGTAGGTGAAGATGGCGTCCTCGAACTCCGCCTGGAGGTCCACCTGCTCCATGCGCAGGGTGAACCGGCCGTCCTCCATCTTGGAAAACTCCAGCAGCTCCTCCACCATGGTGGAAAGGCGCCTGGATTCGTTGAGGATGATGCGGATGCCCCGGCGCAGCTGCTCGGGGTCCCCGGTGGGGTCCTCCAGGATGGTCTCGCCCCAGCCGTTGATGGCGGTGAGGGGGGTGCGCAGCTCGTGGGAGACGGAGGAGATGAACTCGCTTTTCATCTTCTCGTTCTGGCCGATCTTCAGCGACATGTCGTTGATGTTGTCCACCAGTTCCCCCAGCTCGTCGGTGTATTTCTTCTCGATCTGGTAGCCGTAGCCCCCGGCGGAGATCCGCTTGGCGGCCTCCGTCACCACCGCCACCGGCTCCACCACGTTGTTGATGAAGAGGAGGTTGGAGATGATCACCAGGCACAGCGAGATGACGGCGATGAAGCAGATGGCCAGCACGGCGAACATCACCTGCCGGTTCACCGCCTTCAGCGAGGTCACCAGCCGCATCACCCCCACCACCTTGCCGTTGGAGGAGAGGGGGTGGGACACCGCCAGGATGCTCTCACCGGTCTCCGGGTCCCTGCCCCGGAAGGCGGAGGTCTTGCCCTGGGCGATGGCTTCGGTGATGTCGGAGGTGCCCGGGGCGGTGCCGGAGAGGAGGTTGGAGGTGGAGGAGATCTGGATGCGGCCGCTGCTGCTGAGGAACTGCATCTCGATGCGGCCCTTGTCCTCGAAATCCGCGGCGGACTGCACCGCCTTCTGGTAATAGCTGGTGTAGCCGTTGTCCATGAAATAGTCGTTGAAGGCCCCGGCCTGGGCCTGGACCTGCTTTTCCAGGCCCGTCTGCATGGAAGCATAGTAGTAGGCGGACACGCCCGTGGAAAACAGCACCACGATCAGCACCAGCAGCACCAGCACCGGCGTCACGGTGTTGAGGATCCAGCGCTGGCGCAGGCCCCGCAGCTGCAGCACCCGCCACCTTGTGTTCTTCTCTTCCTCCGCCACGGTCCGTCACCTCGCTTCCGTTTTCCTCAGCCCCGCGCCCATTCCGTGAGAAAGCGCCGCTGATATTTGATGCACGCGTACCGCTGCACCCGCCGCAGGCACACCGCGTCCCACGCGCCGCCCGCGGCCCCCGCCAGGGGGATGCCCTGGAGGAACTTCCAGTGCAGCATGGACCGGGAGAGGCGCTCCGCCGTCTCCCGGATCTGGGCCGGCTCGTCCGGCGCCTCCGGCCAGGCGCCGTCCCGGATGAAGCGGTCCAGGGCGGCGTTGCGCCGCTCCAGCTCCTCCCCGTGGGAAAGCGCCGCGGCGATGAGCCGCAGGGTGAAGAGCCGCTCCTCCGGGCCGTCCCCGGAGTAGCCGAAGCTCACCGCCGTCTCCCGCAGGCTCTTGAGCAGGACGGCGGTGAACAGCGGGATGTCCGGCAGGCCCACGCCCAGAAGGCCCAGTCCCACGCCCGCGGCCCCCGCCAGGGCCGCGCTGCCGCGGCCGGCGGCCCTGGCCGCGGCGGGAAAGGCCCGCAGGGACCGACGGTCCCGCCGCGCGGCGGCGGCCCGATACCGCTCCTCATACGCCGCCTCCCGGCGCTCCTGCCGTCCCGCCCGGCGGATCACGCCCTCCCCCTTTTCAAACACCAGGGCAAAGGCCCTGACAAAGGCGCCGCGGAGCAGCCGGGCCAGGTCCTCCGGGACCTTCTCCTCCAGCAGCCGGCCCAGGGGGTCCCGGGGTGGGTCCCGGTGGGCCCGGAGAAAGCGCTGCTCCCGCCGCTCCATGGCCCGGTACTCCCGCTGCCAGGGGGTCCTCAGAATCCCCACTTATAGCCGTAGCCCCACACCGTGGTGATGTAGATGGGATTCTGCACGTTGTCCTCGATCTTCAGCCGCAGCCGCCGGATGTTCACGTCCACGATCTTCAGCTCGCCGAAGTAGTCCCGGCCCCACACCATGTCCAGAATCTCCTCCCGAGAGAGGGCCTTCCCCGGGTTCTCCATGAACATTTTCATGATGGAGTACTCCACCTGGGTGAGCTTGATGCGCTGCCCGTTTTTCTCCAGGGTGCGGTTGCGGGTGTTGAGCAGGAAGGGGTCCTGCCGGATCTCCCCGGTCTGGGCGGGCTCCTCTCCGCCGGCCCGGCGGAACAGGGCGTCCACCCGGGCGGTGAGCTCCGCCGGGGAGAAGGGCTTGGTGACATAGTCGTCGGCGCCGGTCATCAAACCCGTGACCTTGTCCATCTCCTGGGAGCGGGCGGTGAGCATGATGATGCCGATCTTGGTGTTGGTGGCCCGGATGCGGCGGCAGACCTCGAAGCCGTCGATGCCGGGCAGCATGATGTCCAGCAGCGCCACCTTGGTGTTGGGATTTTCCTTGAGGCGCTCCAGCGCCTCCTCGCCGGACTCCGCCTCGATGACGTCGTAGCCGGCGCGGCGCAGATTGATGACGATGAAGCTGCGGATGCTGGACTCGTCCTCCAGAACCAGTACTTTTTTCATGTGCCCGTCCTTTCTAATTGTCGCCGGCGGTCCACTCCGCCGTGATGAGGCTGAACGCCGAGCGCACCTCGTCCTCCGTCATGCCGTAGGCCCAGCTGCCGTTGGCCTCCAGGAGCTCGGCGGCGTAGATGGTTTCGGCCTTGCGCACCAGGATGAACCGCCCGTTGCGCACGGCCCGGGTCTCCCGGCCGGAGCCGGTGACGGCGCTGATGCGCAGGAACGGCTCCGGGGAGCGGCCACTGCCGCCCCGGATGTAGAAGGTGACGGAGGCCTCGTCCTGCCCGGCGCTGCGGCTGACCAGGATCTTGTCGAACCACGCCTCGGGCAGCTGAAAGTACCAGCCATCCTCGATGTCGTGGTAGGTGCTCAGCACGCATTCCGCCTTGCCGCCGATGTCGTAATTGTTCCAGTCGATGCGCTGGTAAAGGTCCCCGGCGTCGTCCCAGGCGGGCAGGAAGGCGGGCCTGGGCACCTCGGTGAGGCCGTCGCCGTTGATGTCCG
>CALWXI010000004.1 GCA_944385455.1 uncultured Oscillospiraceae bacterium
GAGAGCCTGGAGAAGATCGACAAACTGCCCCAGACCGAGGGGCTGCGGGATGCCGGAACGGAGATCCTCTACTTCACCGAGGAGGTGGACGAGTTCTGCGCCCAGATCCTCCACAGCTTCCAGGACAAGGAGTTCCGCTCTGTGCTGGACCAGGAGATCGAGGACGGCGCCGCCCAGAAGGCCCAGGAGGCCCAGGACGCCCACAAGGCCGCCTTTGACTTCGTGAAGGAGGCCCTGGGCGACGCGGTGCAGGAGGTGCGGGCCTCCGCCCGCCTGAAGTCCCACCCCGTCTGCCTCACCGCCGGGGAAGGCCTGTCCTTTGAGATGGAGAAGTACTTCCAGGCCGTCCAGCCCGACAGCGCCATCAAGGCCCAGCGCATCCTGGAGCTGAACGTGGAGCACCCGGCCTTCCAGGCCCTGGAGCAGGCGGTGACGGAGGATCCGGAGAAGGCGAAGAAGTACGCCTCTCTCCTCTACAATCAGGCTCTGCTCATCGCGGGACTGCCTCTGGAGGATCCCTCCGGGTACACGGACCTGGTGTGCGAGCTGATGAAATAATGAAAAACGCGGCATGAGGAGTTTCCCATGCCGCGTTTTCCATCCGCGTTGGTACTATTTTTTATATGCGGTCATGTTATACCGGCAGCAGGAAAACGCCCCCGCCAGTGAACAAGGAGGTGCTGTCAATGAATATCGCTTCTGTTCTTATCTTTTTCTCTTTGCTTGTCCTGGACCGGTTTTGGCACAAGCGATTTCCCCGGGTTCTATCAGCGCATCCAGCTGCCGGCGCTGATCCTTGCGAGCCTGCTGGCGGCAGTGTATTGTGCCTTCCTGGGATACGGGGTGTGGCAAGTCCTGACCAGCAGCGTTCCCGCCGGGGACAAGGGGTTTTTCGTCATCTTTATCGCCGTCGTCATTGCCGTCTACACAGCTATACTGATCTTTGCGTGGGCCGACTGGCTGCGCAAGCGCCGCCGCACTCCCTGACCCCCGCCGCCGCGAAAAAGCACCTGTTTCCCGAAGGAAGCAGGTGCTTTCTTGTTTTCACAGATGGTGGTCCCGCAGGAGCTTTTTCGCCTGCTCCCACAGCTCGTCGCTCACGGTCTGCACCGCCACCACCTGGCGCACCAGATCCGGCAGCGCGCTTTTCAGCTCCATCTCCACCAGGTTCTCCGTGGTGAGATCCGCGGAGGGACACCCGGCGCACTGGCCCAGGAGCTTCACGTACAGCACCCCGTTTTCCAGCCGGTCCACCTGGATCTCCCCGCCGTGGGCATGCATGGTGGGCCGGACCTTCTCCTCCAGCACCGCCTCGATGCGCTTCAAATCCTCATTCATCCTTCGTTTCCTCCCGTTCCGCCGCCCTGGCGGCGGCAATTTCCTCCCGGATGCGGTGCCGGGTATCGTCAAAGAGCAGCTCCCGGTTGTGCCGGAAGTAGGCGTCGCAGCCGAAGTTCTCCACGAACCAGCTGGCGTCGAACCCCGCCGTGACCTCCGTGACGAAGATCACCAGCTCCTGGCCCTGGCCGAAGGTGGTCTCCAGGAAGCGGAAGGCGTTGTCGAACTGCGCTCCGGCCGCCTGTCCCAGCGCCCCGCGGCGCTCCACCTCTTCGCCGAACCACTTCCGCACGGCCTCCATGGCCGCACCGGGCTCCGTGATGTCCTCCCGGCTCAGGGCCTGCCGGTAGCCCTCCAGGGCGTTGACCACCCGCTGCCCCAGGTCCCGACTCTCCCGGTCCAGCTGTCCGGCCTCCCGGGCGGTCTTGAGGGCTTCCCGGCGGACCCGGGCCAGCTCCTCCAGAGTCGCCCCCGGGTCCTTCCCTTCCTCCATGGCGGTGCGGACCTCCGTCAGCGCGCCGTGGAGGGCGGTGGTCAGGGCGTCCTGCTGCCGGGTGTGCCGGGCGGACTCGCTGAGGCGGCTGAAGATCAGCCCCATCACCGAGAGCTTTTCGTCAAAGGGCGCCGCCCGCAGCTCCGAGACCGTGATGGCGGGCCAGGTGCCGGAGAGGATGTCCTCCACGTGGTAGGTGCGCTGATACTTATAGTACAGCTCCAGGTAGTTGGCGAAATCCTTGGCCACCCGGGGCAGCTGGATATACTGCTCCACCACGCCCCGGTCCACCCGCAGCCCCAGCTGCTCGTAGGCCTGGATCAGCTCGCTGAGGTCCTCCCAGCCCCGGGCGGTGGCGAACTGCAGCCCGTCCACCGTGGTCTCGATGCGGTAGAAGTGGTCCTTCTTGATATCCAGATAGGAGATCACCGCCCCGTGGAGCCCACGCCGCTGAGCATATTCCTTCCAGACGGCGAAGTCCTCCGTGACGTCGATGCGCTTGACCCGGTCCAGCGTCACCACGTCGAAGTCCCGAACGGACTTATTGTACTCCGGCGGGTTGCCCGCCGCCACGATGAGCCACCCCTCCGGGAGGCGCTGGTTGCCGAAGGTCTTGCACTGGAGGAACTGGAGCATCATGGGCGCCAGGGTCTCCGAGACGCAGTTGATCTCATCCAGAAAGAGGATGCCCTCCCGGATGCCCGTGCGCTCCATCATCTGGTAGACGGAGGCCAGGATCTCGCTCATGGTGTACTCCGTGACGGCCACCGTCTCGCCCCCGTAGGTCCGCTTTTCGATGAAGGGCAGGCCGATGGCGGATTGCCGGGTGTGGTGGGTGATGGTGTAGGCCACCAGCCCCACGCCGGTCTCCGCGGCGATCTGTTCCATGATCTGGGTCTTGCCGATGCCCGGAGG
>CALWXI010000005.1 GCA_944385455.1 uncultured Oscillospiraceae bacterium
TTCCGGAGTCTGAGCGTACACCCATTTTGCTTTTGCTGTTTGTGCTGGCCATGGCGCCGCTGCTGCTGGCCACGCTGCGGGAGCACACCTGGGGCCGCAAGCGCCGGGCCATGCACAAGACCACCCCTCTGCGGGCGTGGTTTCAGCGGCACCGCATCCACCCAGCCGCCTTCCTGGGCGGTGCCTGCGGTCTGGCCGCCGTGGCGGTGCTGTGCTCCATCTACACCTTCGGCACCACGGTCACCTACGATGGAGAGGTGGTGGCTGCCGTCAACTCGGAGCAGACGGCGGAAAGTGTCCGGGAGAATCTGGAGGCCATCACCGCCCGCACTCTGGGAGAGAGCTACACCATTGAGGATTCCCTCATTCAGTATTCCTCCGGCCTGATGAAGCGTCAGGATCTGGTGGATGAGGAGACCTTTCAGCAGGATCTCTCCAAGCAGATCGGTTTGGTGACCTCTGCCTACTGCCTGTATGTGGATGGGGAGCGTATCGGCGCCACCCCCTATGAGGGCGCTCTGGAAGAGCTTTTGAAACAGCTCAAGGCCGCCTCCACCACCGAGGGCACCATTTCCTGCGAGTTTGCCGAGGATGTGGAGATCCGGGAGGAATATGTCCCCACGGAAGAGGTCATGAACCTGGGATACCTGGCGGAGACCCTGTACAGCACTAAGACCGCCGAGGTCACCTATGAGGTGAAAAAGGGCGATACCTGGTCTGAGATCGCCAACAGCCACGGTCTCACCTCCGCAGAGCTGCTGGCGCTGAACCCCGGCTACAACATCGACAGGCTCCAGATCGGCGAGGTGCTGACCCTGGCTGCCTCTGTTCCCTACCTGACGCTGACGGTGGTGGAGCAGGAGCGGTATGTGCAGGATATCCCCTTCGACATTGAATATACTGACACCGCCAACCTTTATAAGGGCGACTATCAGGTGACCTCCGCCGGTGAATACGGCGCCGCCGACGTGGTGGCCAACGTCACCTACGTCAACGGCGAGGAGGTGGAGCGTACAGTCCTTTCCTCCGTGACGCTGCGTCAGCCTGTGACGGAGCAGCGCCTTCAGGGCACCAAGGAGCGGCCCACCTGGTATCCCACCGGCAGCTTCCGCTGGCCTACCACCGGCCGCATCACCTCCACCTTCGGCGGGCGGTCCTCCCCCGGCGGCATCGGCTCCACCAACCACAAGGGCATCGACATCGCCAACAGCTATGGCACGGCCGTCTACGCCGCCGACGGCGGCACTGTCACCTACGCCGGGTGGATGGGCGGCTACGGCTACCTGGTACAGATCAACCACGGCAACGGCTATGTCACCTACTATGGCCACAACAGCAAGCTCCTGGTCTCTGTGGGCCAGCACGTCTATAAGGGCCAGCAGATCGCTAGAATGGGCTCCACCGGCAACTCCACCGGCAACCACTGCCATTTTGAGGTCCGGTACAACGGGGTGGCCAAGAACCCGCTGAACTATCTGCCCTGATCCCCCTGGAATCCGGGGCGCCGGGAGGTCCCGCGACCTCCCGGCGCTTTCTGCTTGAATGTAAGATCATGATTTATAAAGGAGAGATGCTTGATGAAACAGCTGCTGGAGGGCAAGATCGCCATGGTCACCGGAGGCGGCGCCGGCATGGGCGCGTGCGACTGCAGGACCTTCGCCCGGGAGGGCGCGGCGGGCATTGTCATCGTGGACCTGAACGAGTCCGATGCGAGGGCCGTGGCGGAAGAGATCATGGCGGAATACCCCGCCTGCCGGTGTGTGCCCGTGCGGTGCAACGTGTCGGTGGAGGCGGATGTGGACCGGTGCTTCCAGGTGCTGGAGCAGGAGTTCGGCACTCTGGACATTCTGGTGAACAACGCCGGCGTCACCAATAAGATCCCCTTTGATGAGATGACCCTGGAGCACTGGAACTTCACCTACGGCGTGAACATCACCGGCGCGTTCCTCTTTGCCCAGCGTGCACTGCGGATCATGAAGGCCAAGGGCTACGGCCGGATCATCAACATGGCCTCCATTGCCGGCCATGTGGGCGGGCTTACCTCCGGAGTGGACTACGCCACCACCAAGGGGGCCATGCTGACGCTGACCAAGTCCGTGGCCAAACAGGGCGCCGCCTTCGGCGTCACCTGCAACAGCGTGGCCCCGGGCAACATCAAGACTGCCATGGAGAAGGTGTTCGGCAGCGACTGGGATCCCATGGCTGTGCCGATGCATCGTCTGGGAGAGCCCGAGGACATCGCCGATGTGGTGCTGTTCCTGGCCTCGGACATGTCCCGCTACATGACAGGCTGCTGCCTCAATGTCAATGGAGGCCTTTTCATGCAGTGAACAAAGGAGCCTGGCGCGTTTTCCGCGCGCCGGGCTCCTTGTTTATTTTGTCAGATACTCCGGCCGGAAGCTGATATCCTTTTCCAGGATCATACGCCCATCCGGGGTGTTGGCGCCGGGAATGAAGCCGCTGGCGTCAAAGAAGCGCCGGGAGGCGCTGCCCTCCGGCACCGCCACCCGCAGCACTGTGCCGCCCTGGGGCCGGGTGTGCTGCACCGCCTGGCCCATCAGCTGCACGCCGTAGCCCTGGCTGCGGTAGGGACGGCGGATGCAGGCCAGAGAGATCCAGCCTGTTTCCGGCCCCATCTGCACCACGCCCACCGGTTCCTGCCCCAGATAGCCCACCAGAGTGGTGCGCGACGCGGCGTCGGAAAGCAGCCGTTCCGGAGCGAAAGCACCCCGGGACGGATCCCAGTCCTCCGCCACACAGGCGGTGAAAAAGTCCGTTTGATGGTCCAGCGGCGCGAACCACAGTCCCGGTTCCAGGGCTGTGGCACGCTTCCGGGCCCGGTCCGCCGCCAGGAATTCCGGCGTGCGCAGGTGGCTGTTGTCGTCCCGGAACACCACCCGGATCTCTCCGCCTTCCGCCTCCAGCAGCGAGACCGCCGTGTTGTCCCCGTGGGGCGTCTGCCCCACCTCCTCCAGAGTCAGTCCCTGAAGCGTGGCCAGCAGCAGGCGAATGGCGTAGCCGTGGGAAAACACCGCCACCGTGGCCCCGGGGTTTTCCATCGCGATTTCCCGGACCGCCGCAAGCACTCTGTCCCGAACAGCGGCGGGGGTCTCCGCTCCGGGGATGTGCCAGCGGGTGAGATGATGGCTGAAATTTTCCATCTGCTCCGGGTCCCGGCGATAAATGTCTCCCCAGGTGCGCTGTTCCCAGTCCCCCACACAGATTTCCCGCAGGTCCCGCCGCCGGTGCAGCGTCAGACCCCGGGGACGGTAGATGGCGGACGCGGTGGCGCAGGTGCGGTAGAGATCGCTGGCATACACCGCGTCGATATGTATGCCGGCAAAGCGCTGCTCCAGAGCGGCCACCTGCCGCCAGCCCCGGTCCGTGAGAATGCTGTCGTATTGTCCCTGGGCAATGCGGTAGAGATTGCCTTCCGCCTCCGCGTGGCGAATGAGATAGATCCTGGTCATACGGCCTCCCAAACAATGAAAAACTTTGTTGCTCTTTAGTATAGATCATCCCACACATTTTGGCAAATCCGCTTTTTTCGTTTTTTTTCTCCCCGGCGGGCCATACTAAGGCCGTGCCGGAAAGGGAGTGATCGAATCATGAATAACTGTCCCGGATTTTGGATCGGGATGGGCGCCGGACTGATGGCCGGCGCCGCCGTGGGCATGCTGGTGCCATGCGGCCGTGATCCCATGAAAACGCAGGTGGGGAAAAGTATCCACAAGCTGGGTGTCGCCGTGGATCATGCCGTGGACAACATCGTGTCTGAAATGCGCTGAGGCGCGGGGCGGAGGGCCGGAGGTCCTCCGCCCGGTTTCCATAAAAAGCGAAATTGGGGCTTGACTTTTTTAAAATCCTTGCTATAATAATAACGCTGCCGCTCCAACGGCATCTATATACGATCTACTTGACCGCATGGAGAAGTCGCCTAGTTGGTCGAGGGCGCATGATTGGAAATCATGTAGGCCCCTAAAGGGTCTCGAGGGTTCGAATCCCTCCTTCTCCGCCAAACAAAACCCCTGGAATCTAACGATTCCAGGGGTTTTGACTATTTCAGCAGGCCCAAAATCTCCACGAATTCAAAAACGTTTCGACAGCATATCAAAGTGAAGAAATGGTGAGGTTTGTTAACTAAACGTAGTCAAAATGTAGTCAGGTTCCCAGGGCTTTCGCCATCTTAATGATGAGCAACCGCACGCTGGTGTCCGTGTACTCCAGCGCCTTCCAACGGTCCGGACTGTCGATGATCCCGGCGGCCGTCAGGATGTCCACCGCCGCCTCCAGCTCCGGGTCCCCGGGCGTCTCCTGGGGCGTCTCCTGGGACGTCTCGGGCACCCAGGCAACCCCCAGGTGGTCCGCGATGCCCCGGGACTCGGCAGCGGCCACAGAGGCCCGCCAGGCCGCGTCCTTGAGGTTTGCCACGTCGTCCGCATTGGTGTGGAAGGCGTGCTCGATGAGCACCGCCGGGGCCGCCGTGTGCTTGAGAACATACAGCGACGGGTCCTGCACGATAGGCGTGGACCGCACCGCCGTCCCCGTCTCCCGGACCCGGGCCAGGATGGCCCGGGCCGCCTGCTCCCGCTTGCCGCCCGCGCCGTAGATGTACGCGCTCCAGCCCCGGGCGCTGGACCAGCCGCTGCCGCCGGCGGCGTTGGAGTGGAGGCTCACAAAAAGGTCCAAACCGGCGATGCCGTTGGCAATGGCGCACCGCTGCGCCAGGGACACCGCCGCGCCGTCCGGCCGGGTCTCCGTCACGGCGATACCGCAGCGCTCCAGATGGGCGCGGATACGCCTGGCCATGTCCAGGGCGAACTCGTGCTCATAGTAGCTGCCGTCGGGACTCCTGTTGGCCAGGTTCCCGGCATCGTGCCCCGCGTCCAGCACCACGTGCTTCCCGCTGCTGCCGGTGTCCGATTCGGACACATCTGCCCGGTGGACCACGATGTAAAACGGCATCACCCGGCCGGGATCGCAGGCAAAGCCCGCGCCGGTGCTGTCCCGGAAGCACACGGACCCGCCGCCGTCCAGCATCACCGCCGCGTCCCAGCCGGAGGAGAGCAGCACGTCCCGCAGCTGCTCCGGCGTGTACGCCGCCTCCGTGGCGATATAGGCAAAGCGCCCCTCCTTGGCCCCGATGGCCTGCCGGGCACGTCTGCCGCCCATGTCGGCGTTGTAGTGGGGATCCACCCCCTTGCCATCCACGATGAGGTGGACGCACTCGATGTAGTTGCTCTTGCCGCTGGGCAGCTTCTCCATCCCGTAGTCCTGGGCATCCGCGCTCCAGGCCATGCCGTAGGTGGTGTAGTCCGGCGCGCAGTGGGTGACGCCGTCGGCGCGGAGATGGCAGCAGGCCTGGTAGCTGCTGAGGTAGATGGGGCCGCCGATGGCAAAGCTGCCGCCGGTCTCGGCCAGGATCTGATCCATCTGGTCCTGCCGGTATCGCTTCGTGTTGTGGTAGATCTGGATGCGCCGGATCTTCTCCAGCACGATGGTTTCCGCAAACTGCATAGGCTCCTCCTTTCAGCAAGGGCGCGGCATGAGCCGCGCCCTTGTTTCATAATACTTCCGCTTACTCCTGGCTGTGCCGGGGCCAGGCCATGATGGCGTCGAACTGCGCCCGGTCGCCAGAGAGGAACGCCTCCCGCAGTTCCTCCTCGTAGGCGTCCTCCTGGGCGCGCAGCTCCGCCAGCGCCGCCTCCCGCTGGCCCTGGGTGGCCATAGTGGCGTCCCACTCCGCCTTTGCGGCCTCCCAGTCCACGCCGGAAACGAAGCCCTCCAGCGGCTCCTGACCGCTCAGGCAGCCCTGGCGGAACAGCTCCCAGCCCATCTCGATGCCGGAGGGATTGCCCCGCCGGACGTCCTCCTGACTCAGAACCCGCATGTCATACGCGTACTTCTTCAGATCCATAATGTAGCTCCTTTCAGTCCTCCGTGTTTGTATGTTCGCCGTCCTCCAAGACGGATGCGGCCTCCGTTTCGTGGGAGTCCTCCCCCACCAGCTTGTCTCCAGCGGTGTCGATGGCCGCCTGGCTGATCTCCAGGAGCTTCGTCAGCCATCCGGGCACCGGGGCGCCCAGGTTCACCGCGTGCTCCAAAAGGCTCCCCAGCTCCCCGATGACGTACCACACGATCACCAGCGGCCCCAGCAGCACCGAGTAATCAAAGGGCAGCGCGATACCCGGGATGTGCGCCAGCATCGTGGCGATGAGCCAGTCTGCCACCAGGGCGATGGCCACCACCAGGATCATGCCGCCCTTGTGCCAGGCACCCTCCCGCATCTTCGCGCTGGACCACCGGCCGTCCTTGGCGGCTGCGGCGCTCCCCACCAGCCAGTCGGTGAGCATCAGCAAAACCCAGGCCACCACCAACCAGCCGAACCAGCCCCACACCGCCGTCAGCGCCGCCGCGGCCGCCGCCACACCCGCCTTGACGCCCAGCAAGGTCATATCATCCATTGTCGTTTCCTTTCCCGGCTCACGCCGTCAAAATCCTTTGTATCGGGGGCGCTGACCGCCCTCCACGCTCCAGCGCATCCAGTCGAAGACCGGAATGAAGAGGAAGCACAGTCCCCACCAAACGACGAAAAACTGCGGGCAGATCTGGCCCAGGAAGTTCCCGGGCAGGCGGGAGTAATCCCACACCCCCAGGCCCAGCCAGAGGTTGAGCACCAGCCCCGCCGCCAGCTCCACCGCCGTCGCCAGCACCGCGCTGGCCAGGGCCTGGAGCCACAGCGGAACATGCCACGGCAGCTGCTCGCCGCACCGTTCCACCGGAATCGTCAGGAGCACCGCCAGCACCAGCATGGTCCAGGAGATCCGCTGCGGCTCGCCGCGAATGGTCTTGTAGGCCACCTCCAGGAGGAAATACACCGTGCCGCCCCAGAACCACAGGAGCATGGACAGCACCCACCGTCCCGCCCGGCTCATGCGGGCGCCTCCACGGAGCCGTAGTCGATCACCACGGCCCGGACCGCCTCCAGGGTTTCGGCGTTGTAGATGGCCTCCTTCACGGATTCCTGATACCGCCGGTACGGGTACACGTAGTCGATGATGGCCAGCAGCAGCGCGGTATACTGCTCTTCCGTGAAGGTGTGGCACTGCTTTTTCCGGGTGTGCCACTCCAGGACGGCCTCCCGCCCCGCCGCCTTCTGCACCTGATACTGCTGGAGGTTCAGGGCCATCTCATTCTG
>CALWXI010000006.1 GCA_944385455.1 uncultured Oscillospiraceae bacterium
GCGGCAGATCCCCGCCTGGTCCTCTGGCAGGGGGACATCACCCGCCTTGCGGCGGACGCCATCGTGGACGCGGACAACTCCGCCCTGCTGGGCTGCTTCGCCCCCTGTCACGGCTGCATCGACAACGCCATCCACTCGGCGGCGGGGCTCCAGCTCCGGGAGGAGTGCGCGGAAATCATGCGGGCCCAGGGCCATCCGGAGCCCGCCGGCCGCGCCAAGCTGACAGGGGGCTATAACCTGCCGGCTCAATACGTGCTCCACACCGTGGGGCCCATCGTGGGCAGGTGGGTGACCTGGAAGGACCAGCGGGAGCTGGCTGCCTGCTACCGCGCCTGTTTGGAACTGGCGGCGGCGCATGGGCTCCGGACCGTAGCCTTCTGCTGCATCTCCACCGGCGAGTTCCACTTCCCGAACCAGGAGGCCGCTGAGATCGCCGTGAACACGGTGCGGGACTTTCTGGACCAGCGAACGACTTCCATCGAGAGGGTGATCTTCAATGTTTTCAAAGACCTGGACAAGGACATCTACCGCCGTCTCCTCGGACCCGATCGGACGGCTGCGTGAGGCGCTGGCCGCCGCGGACGCGGTGGTGGTCGGGGCCGGGGCGGGCCTCTCCGCATCCGCGGGGCTCACCTACTCCGGGGAGCGGTTCCGGCGGTACTTCGGTGACTTCCAGGCCAAGTACGGCATCCGGGATATGTATTCCGGCGGCTTCTATCCCTTTGGGAGCCTGGAGGAATACTGGGCCTGGTGGAGCCGGCAGATCCTGGTGAACCGATATGAAAAGGCGCCGGAGCCGGTGTATGAAAATCTGCTGGACCTGGTGAAAGACAGGGATTACTTTGTTCTGACCACCAATGTGGACCACCAGTTCCAGATGGCGGGCTTTGACAAGCGACGGCTGTTCTACACCCAGGGGGATTACGGCCTGTGGCAGTGCTCCAAGCCATGCCGTCAGGAAACTTATGACAACGGGGAGATCGTCCGCAGCATGTTCGCGGAGCAGAAGGATATGCGGGTTCCGTCTGAGCTGGTACCCTATTGTCCGAAATGCGGCCGCCCCATGACCATGAATCTCCGGTGCGACGATACCTTTGTCCAGGACGCGGGGTGGTATGCCGCGGCGGAACGCTATCAGAACTTTCTCCGCCGGCATCAGGGAGCGCGCGTGCTGTTCCTGGAATTGGGCGTGGGCGGAAACACGCCGGTCATCATCAAGTATCCGTTCTGGAAGATGACGCTCCAGAACAAGCACTCCACCTATGCCTGCATCAACCGGGAGGATGCCTATATCCCGGGAGAGATCCGGCGCCGCTCCATCCGCATAACAGGAGATATTGGCACGACCCTGAATCAGCTTCCGGCTTTGCAGTCTCGTGCGTAACGCAAGCCTGTCCGCCGCACGCTGCTCCCGGACATCCACACTATACGGCCTCCGCAATGATCCCGGCCCATGTTTCCTCCGGGGCCCCGGAGGAGATGCTCAGGGAATAGGAGAACCCATCCCTGGACCAGACCGCCAGCAGATAGGTCCCGGAATCGCCCTTCAAGGTGGCGGTGATATCTCCTGCCGTCAATTCCCGAACCGTGTCATAGGAATTGAAGTCCCCGGAGATGTCCCCGGTACCGGCGCTTTTCCGGAACACGGCCTCCGCCTCGCCGCTCCGGTACCGGATCTCCGCCATCTCCCCCCACCAGGCCGTATAGACGGCTTCCGCCGGCTCAAAGGGCAGCCCCTGAACGTCTCCCACCTCAAATCCCACCAGTTCGGAGAGCTCTTCCGCGGAGGAGGCCTCTGCCATATTCGGTACGGCCTGCACCCCGTAATCAGGCGGCGTCTCCGCCGCGGGCGCCGCGAGCCTGGCCGCGCCCCATACGCCTGCTGCGAGGATGGCAAAACAGGCGGCCAGGGACGCGATCCGCTTATAGTTCCGGAAGGGTACGACTTTAGGAGCCGGGGACGTTTCAAAGGATTCCGACTGGATGCGGTGGAGGATGCGGGTTTTCATCTCGTCCGTTACCACAACTCGTTCCATAATCTCCTCATACGATTTCGCCAAAGTCACACGCCTCCTTCAAAATTTCCCTGAGTTTGAGGCGGCCTCTCCGCAGGTCGGACCGGACGGTGGATTCCTTCCGGCCCAGCATGCGGGAGATCTCCGCGGTGGAATAGCCCTCATAGTAAAACAGGTGTATGACCTCTCGGAATGGCACCGGCAGGGACTGTACCGCGTCCCAGACAAAGGAAAGATCCTCCCGCTCCTCGGCTTTCAGCGTGTCGCTCAGTTCATCAGTAGCCCGCACCTTGTTATAGTCAATCCGGTTTTTGCTCAGATTGCCCGCCACACGCAGGAGCCACGCCTTTTCATGGGCGCTGTTTTCAAAAGTTGGGGCTGTTTTGAGAAATCGGAGCAGAGTATCCTGAAGAACCTCCTCCGCATCGCTCATGTTGTGCAGATAGGAATAAGCCAGCCGGAGGATGCTGTTGCCGTGCTCATCCAATATGCGCGCGGCCTGACGGTTGAGCTCCGCCCGGTCCGCCGTCCGCGCCGCCTCCGCAGGTTCTGGCACGTCTTGAGCTGGAGTCGCCAGGGACGCCAAGGCAGAACAGAGCCGCGCCAGGCCCCTGCTGACCCAGCCGGAAAGCGGTTCTCTTCGCTCCAAACAGCATTCCATATGGATCCCTCATGACCGCAGGCAGGCCATGCGGTGTATGGCCTGCCTGCATCGTAGTTATGCGATCTCCCGGATCAGCGCCGTCATTTCCCCACGGCTCATGCCGGCGCTGGCGCTGACGGAATAAGTATACTCCCCGCTGGTCCAGACGGCAAGATGGACCCTTCCGGCGTCGCCCTTCATCGTGACTTCCATGCCGTCCACCTTAGAAACAGTGGACTCAGCATATTTTCATATCTACAGTATTCTGCTCCCACCGGTCAATTTATTCGGAAGCCGGTCATGATTTTGCGGGATCTCCTCGTCGCAGGCTCCGCTGTCCAAATACCAGCCTGCCAGCTGACCTCCAGGGTAATTTCGAGTATAGCGGTTTGTGACGTTCCTGGCCAGGTGCAGGGGCGCGGCCTGCTTTCCCACGGGCAAATCGATCAGCAGCCCGGGTTTTCCGCACACCGCTCCCGCAGGCGGTCCAGGAACGCTTCTGCCGACGGGGAGAAGGCCTGGTATTTTCTCCACACGATGTCAAGGCCGTACTCCAGCCGGGGCTCCAGCGGCCGAAAGCAGAGGGGGCTGTCCGCGGAGGTATCCGCCAGCTTGTCCAGGCTGACCACGCAGCCCACCCCCTGCTTGGCCATGACCGCGGCGTTGTAGCAGAG
>CALWXI010000007.1 GCA_944385455.1 uncultured Oscillospiraceae bacterium
GTATAGGCACCAATCGGTAACAATCATGCCGTTACCGGCAGGAAACCATTGCGTCGTTTCATGGGCTTCCCGCTTTTTGCTGTCTCTGAAAATTTTTGAGAGACGGCCTCCCCGAACCCTTGACAGACGATCGAGATGTACCATAAAATAACTCTGTACAGCCATAATGGAAACCATTGAGCTCCAGGAGGCGATTTTGTGGCAGCCGCAGCGAAAGAACTCCCGGCCTGTCCGGTGGAGACGATCCTGACTTTGATCAGCAACCAATGGAAGGTATTGATCCTCCGGGATCTGATGCCGGGGACAAAGCGCTTTGGCGCGTTAAAAAAGTCCATCGGCGCCGTCAGTCAGAAGGTGCTGACCGCCCAGCTCCGTGAGATGGAGCAGAGCGGCCTTTTGACCCGTACCGTTTATCCGGAGGTCCCGCCCCGCGTGGAGTACACTTTGACGGAGCTGGGATACAGCCTGAAGCCCATTCTGGATGCCATGTGGAACTGGGGCGAGGAGTACAAGGCCAGGAATCGAGGGTAATCTTTTTCTTGCTGACTGCCCCCGGATTTCCGAGCAGAGGCCGGCGCAGAAAACGCGTGCCCAATCCCGCCCTCACAAGTACAAGACAGAAGCAGAAAAATGCTCCCCGTCCAAGCCGGGAAACCGTTTCCGGCAAAGGACGGGGAGCGTTTTTGAGTGCAAAACCCTCCACAGGCGGATTTCTGCCTTGACCAATAGAAGGCCCCCTTTTCGAAAGGGGGCTTTCAGGCGGCGATTGCTCCGCAGAATTTGGATATTCATAAAATATTGATAGATACGATTGTCCGCATATGCTATACCGGCAGATAAAGACGGTTCCGTCTATTTTTTTTTGAAGGGGGGCAAGATCATGGGGATTCTTATGGATGCGGCGAGACTGCTGCTTTCAATTTTGATTGCTTATATTGCGGGAAAGCTGATTTCAAAGCTGAAACTGCCCTCCATTTTGGGCTGGCTGATTGCAGGCATGATCATGGGGCCCCATGCGCTGAACCTGCTGAGCAGCTCGGTGCTGGATTCCGCCTGGTTCAATGTGGCGGAAAGTATTTTTGAGTGCACATTCGGCCTGATGATTGGTACGGAGCTGATCTGGAAGCAGATGAAGAAATCCGGAATGCAGATTCTGGTCACCACAGTGACAGAATCGTTGGGGACATTTCTGGTGGTAAGCCTGGTGTTCGGGATTCTCTTCCGGTCCGCCGGAATCCCGCTTTATCTGGCTTTTCTGTTTGGGGGAATCGCGCTGGCCACGGCGCCCGCACCCTCTTTGTCCGTCGTGCGCGACATGAAAACGGACGGTCCGGTGACCAAGGCGCTGATTCCCATGGCGGCGCTGGACGATCTGGTGGGCGCGTTTGTTTTCTTCCTGGTGGTCGCCCTGGTATCAGCTCACATCTCCACGCGGGACATTCCTGTCGCGGTGGTGCTGTTTCTGGTGTTTCTGCCTGTACTGATCGGCGCTGCGACCGGCTTTGTCACCGGCAGGGTACTCCGCCGTGTACGGACCACGGGCAGCCTGGTGGGAATCATGGCGGGGATGCTGCTGGCTTCCGCCAGAATCGGATTTTGGATCAACCGCCTTCTCTCCACGTCGATCCTGAATTTCATGTTGATCGGAATGTCCTTCTCCGCCGCCTTCGCCAACATGATCTCCGAGGAGCAGCTTTCAAGGCTGATGAAGGTCATGAACCCGGTCATCAGCTTTGCCATGATCGTGGCAATTCTGAATCTGGGCGCGCCGCTGGATTATCATCTGATTTTTGGCGCCGGGCTGTATACGGCAGTCTATATCACCACGCGGGCGGCCGGCAAGTACAGCGGTGCGTATGTGGGAGCGGTGCTCACCCATATGCCCCCGACGGTAAGGAAATATCTGGGGTTTACGCTGCTGCCTCATTCGGGCGTTTCCCTGGTCTTTACAGGGATCGCAGTGTCCATTCTCAGCGGTCCGGCACCGGAATGCGCCTCCATCATTCAGGGGACGATTGCGGCGGCCGCTGTCATCAATGAGATCATTGCAGTTTTTATGGCCAAGAAGGGGTTTGAATGGGCCGGGGAACTGAACAAGGCGGGAGGAGAAAACGCGGCATGACGCAAAAAGAGCGGAAGGAACGCAGCCGGCAGGAAATCTTTTGTGCCGCGCTGGATGTGCAGGACGTCTCCACCGCTGTCAAGGCATATTTTATGCTTCGGGAGCAGTTCTTTCAGTCCCGCCCACGGCACAAGCGTATTTTTGAGACAGCGATGCTCCGGCCGCCGGAGCATCTGCGGAATCAGATCCAGGCACTGCATGAGCCGCTGCGGTCGCTCAACAGTCGATTTTTAAGCCGCGTGGCTGCCCATATGCCCCTTAGAGCGGGGCTGAGCCAGGAACAGGTGACGCAGTATCTGGGAAGCATTGAAGAATTGTTTTATCCCATTATGGCCAGGTATCGGGGACAGCAGCCTCCCGTCGATCTCCATGCCATGCTGGATGTCGCGGAACAGCTCTTGGATATGATGCTGTTTGGGATCATCCGGCAGGCGGAGCCGTCCGAAAACATATGATACCGCCGAAAAAAACAGCTCCTTACCGGCAAAAGCGGCCCAATCAAATGATTGGGCCGCTTTTGCCGGTAAGGATGGGCCGAAGGCCAGGGTGAGGAAGCCCCGCTCCGCCCTGGGGCTTGCGGACGTCCGCCGCCAGGTCACTCCGCTTTCTGTACCAGACCATCCACCAGGAGTTCCATTCCTCCCTCAGCAAGCTCTCCAACCTGCTGTATCTGCCGGCCGTGAACCAGTCCGGTCCGGTCATCGAAATGCCCCGGGAGGAGCTCGCCGATTTCCCCGGCATGAGCCGGGTGCAGGTGTCCCGGGAGCTTTCCTCTCTCCGGAAAAAACGCGAATCCGATATTGACACCGCGTCAGAATCATGCTATCATTCGATTGCTGACGTCGTGTCAGAATCATTCCCGGATGACGGCAGACCCTGTCAGAAGGAGGAATCGCGATGAAATCACAGGTTTATTTCACACGGGAGCTCACCCCGGAAAAGGTGGTGGAGCTGTATCACGCCCTGGGCACGGAGCTGCCCGGAAAGGTGGCGGTAAAGGTCCATTCCGGCGAGCGGGGAAATCAAAACTTCCTGCGCCCGGAGTTCTGGCGTCCCATGGTGGAGGAGGTCCGCGGCACCATCGTGGAGTGCAACACCGCTTACGGCGACGCTGCCGGCGGCGTGCGCGACCACACCGAGTCCCACCGGAAGCTTCTGGAGGAGCACGGCTGGACCCGGTATTTCCGCGTGGATCTGATGGACGCCGAGGGACCGGATGTGGTCTGGCCCATCCCCAACGGGAAGATCCTCAAAGAAAATCACCTGGGAAAAAACATCATGAATTATGATTCCATGCTGGTGCTGGCCCATTTCAAGGGGCACCCCATGGGCGGCTACGGCGGCGCCTTGAAGCAGCTGGCCATCGGCTGCGCCTCCCGGGCGGGCAAGGCGCTGATCCACTCCGCCGGCAAGACCGACGACCGTTTCAAGACCTGGGAGCAGCACGCCGGCCCCGCCGCCTTCCCCGAGGCCATGGCCGACGCCGCCTCCAGTGTGGCGGAGCATTTCAAGGGGAGGATCGCCTTCATCAACGTGATGAAAAACCTCTCCGTGGACTGCGACTGCTGCGAGGTGGCCGAGGACCCCTGCATGCAGGATATCGGCAGCCTGGCCTCCCTGGACCCGGTGGCCATCGACCAGGCCTGCATCGACCTGGTGGCAAACTCGGACGACCCCGGCAGAGAGCACTTCATGGAGCGGGTGAACAGCCGCAACGGCATCCACACCATCGAGGCGGCCGCCGGCCTGGGCTTCGGCTCCCGCGAGTATACGTTGATCGAGCTGTAAGATTGGAATGGAGGAAATCAGCATGAGCAAACCCTTGGTCGCTTATTTTTCTGCCAGCGGCGTGACCGCCAGAGCCGCCGGAGAGATCGCGCAGGCCGTGGGCGCGGACCTGTATGAGATCCGCCCGGCGGAGCCCTATACCCGCGCGGACCTGAACTGGATGGATGAGAGAAGCCGCAGCACGCTCGAGATGAACGACCCCGCCTGCCGCCCGGCCATTGCGGAGCCGGCGGAGCACATGGAGCAGTACGACACGGTATTCGTGGGCTTTCCCATCTGGTGGTATGTGGAGCCCCGGATCGTGGACACCTTCCTGGAGAGCCATGACTTCTCCGGAAAGACGCTCATCCCCTTCGCCACCTCCGGGGGAAGCGGCATCGGCAAGGCGGAAAGGAGCCTGCAGGAGCACTGCCCCGGCGCCGCCTGGAAGCGGGGCAGGCTGGTCAACAGCGGCGCGGCGGCCTGGGCCAAGTCTGTCCTGGGACTGTGAGGCGGCCATGCCCAAGGGATCGGAAGAACGGACCAGCGCCAGGAGGGAAGAGATCGTCGACGCCTGCGCCGCGCTCTATGAGACCATGGGGTTCCGGGATATCACCATCCGGGACATTGGGGCGAAGACCTCCTTCACCCGCACCTCCATCTACAACTACTTCCAGACCAAGGAGGAGATCTTTCTGGCTCTGCTCCAGCGGGAGCACGAGCTCTGGAGCGCGGATCTGGAGGCGCTCGCCCGCCGGGACGAGCCGCTTTCCGCGGAGCAGTTCGCAGATGCGCTGGCCCGCACCCTGGAACGGCGGGGCTGTATGCTGAAGCTGATGAGCATGAACCTCTACGACATGGAGGGGAACAGCCGGCTGGAAAACCTGGTGGCCTTCAAGCGGGCCTACGCCGGCGCGCTGCAGGCCGCCGCCTGCTGCCTGGAGCGGTTCTTCCCCGGTATGACGGCGGGGGACCGGCAAACCTTTCTCTATGCGTTTTTCCCCTTTCTGTTCGGCGTCTACCCCTATTCCTTCCACACGGACAAGCAGCTGCAGGCCATGGCGCTGGCCCATGTGGATAACGCCCATTACTCCATCCGCGAGCTGACAAGCTCCTTTGTGAGCAGCCTGCTGCGGGCCTTTCCGCAGGACAGAAGCGCCGGCTCACAGGAGGGAGCGCGCGGATGGCCGGATTCTGAGTGAGAGGAACTGCAGATGGAATATCGAACCCACCCCAAGACCGGGGATAAAATCAGCGTGATCGGGATCGGCACCGGTCCTGTTTTCGAGGCCGCAGAGAAAGAGGCGGCCGCCGCTCTGACCTACGCCTATGAGCACTGGGTCAATTACCTGGACTTTGCCACCGCCGGAGCCGGAACCTTCCCCTACGCGGGGGCGATCCTTGGCTCCGTGCGGAAGGAGCTGTTCTATCAGATCCACTTCGGCGCCAATTATGCGTCCGGCGAGTACGGCTGGACCACGGACCTGGACACCGTCAAGCGCCAGGTGGACTGGCAGCTGAAGGAGCTGAGAACCGACTACATCGACTTCGGCATGATCCACTGCCTGGACGAGGAGCGGGACTGGACGGCCTATCAGAAAAACGGAGTGCTGGATTACCTGCTGGAGCTGAAGAAGACCGGCGTCGTACGGCATGTCGGCCTCAGCTCCCATACGCCGGAATTGATCCAGAAAATATTGGATACCGGTCTGGTGGAGCAGCTGATGTTCTCCATCAACCCCGCCTACGATTACCAGCACGGGGAGTTCGCCATCGGCAGCGCGTCGGAACGGATAGAGCTGTATCAGCGATGCGCGGCGGAGGGCACCGGCATTTCCGTGATGAAGCCCTACTCCGCCGGACAGCTGCTCAACGGCAAGACCTCTCCCTTCGGCAAGGCGCTCACCAAAGTCCAGTGCCTCCAGTACGCTCTGGATAAGCCGGGCGTCCTGACCGTCCTGCCCGGCATCCGCAGCCTGGAGGACATGAAGGAGGCGCTGGCCTGGCTGGACGCTTCTCCGGAGGAGCGGGACTACTCCGTTCTGGGGACCTTCACTCCAAAGGATGTCACCGGCACCTGCGTGTACTGCAACCACTGCGCGCCCTGCCCCGCCGGGCTGAACATCGGCCTCATCAACAAGTATTACGATCTGGCCAAAATCGGCGACGCCATGGCGGCGGACCACTATGCCAAGCTGGAAAAGCACGCCTCCGGCTGCATCTCCTGCGGCCACTGCGACAGCCGCTGCCCCTTCCACGTCCGCCAGGCCGACCGGATGAAGCGCATCGCCGGATACTTTGGCCGGTAAGGCTCGCGGCCTGGACCGCAGAACGCACCGCGCAGCGGCGCAAAACGATGGGACCCCCCGCAGGCAGCGGGGGGTCCCATCGTTTTGCCGCGTTCCGCAGCGGGCCCGGACGCCTGCCAGGGAATCAGGGCGGTCTTCAGGCCCGCCCGGTCTTTCCCGGCATTGCCGCGTCATGACGGCGCTTCACTGCCCCGCCTTCCGCGGATGGGTCCAGCGCCGCTTTTGTCTTACATGATGCACGCCCCCGAGGATCGCGGCCAGAAGCAGCAGGCAGCCGGCCCCGGCGGCGATCCAGGCGGCAGGCGGGACCGGACGCTCCGCAACGCAGAACGTGATTTCCGCGGTCCGGCTGCCCAGCAGCAGATAGTGCCCGTCAATCTCAAACTCCGCCTGCGACCAGCCGCTTTCGTCCTGTACCCACAGCGCCCAGCGTTTGCCGGAGTCCGGCAGACGGCAGTGCACCGTGTAGGATATCTGTTCCAGGTCCGGATCGTCCACTGCAACGGTATAGGCGGTGCCGGAGCGCGCGGCGCCGCGTCCGTCCGTCCAGGTGACCTCCCGCGCGGTATGGGTGACAACGGCCCGGCTGCTGAAGCTGCCGTCCACCAGGATCTCCGGCAGCTCCCCGCCGTCGGTCAGGGCGGAGGTGTAGGGCGTGTACTCCGCTTCCAGCGTCTGGCTTGCGGTCAGATGCGCATAGTCCAGATCCGGCCAGGAGGCGGAGTACCCCTTTTTCGCCGGGATCTCCGGCAGAGCCCCGATCCCCTCCCCGTACTGAAAGGGCACCACGGCCACGGTGACGCCATCGGCCGCAAAGGTCAGCTCCAGCTGAGAAAACAGCTCCGGCACGCCCTCCGTGCCGCACAGCGTATCAAAATCCACCGGCTCCGCCTTTCCGGCGTAGCTGATGCCGTCCAGAGCCCCCAGGCTCTCGCTGGTAAAGGTATTGCCGGACACGGTGCCGCCGCTGTCCACATCCCCCGCCACGGCGCCCAGGTATGCGGAGCCCTCGCCGATGGTCACCAGCGTATGGCAGTTCACCAGGGTGGCCCCCAGTCCGGCCACGCCGCCCACATAGTCCCCGCCGGACAGATGGCACTTGCTCCAGCTGTCCCGGATACTGCCCCAGGAGGCCCCGGCGATGCCGCCCACATAGCCGCCGCCGGAGACCGGGCCGTAATTCTCGCAGCTCCCGACGCGCCCCAGATCCATCAGGCCCACGATGCCGCCGGCGTAGTCCTGCTTTCCGGTGATCTCTCCCGTATTGACGCAGGAGGCGACCACGGCCTTGGTCTGATACCGGAAATCCAGAGAGCGGCCGCCCTCCCGGATGAGATCGTCCTCGGGGTCAAAGTCATACTCGATGGCCATGGAGCCCACAATCCCGGCCACGTTGACATCGCCCTCCACGGCTCCGTCGTTCCGGGCATCGGACAGATACCCCGTATCTGTGGTCTCAGGCGCTTCGTCCGACACATCCTCAAACCGGTCCTCAGTCTCCTCGTCGGAACCATCCGGAATCTCCCGCAGCAGGCCGGTGATGACGCCGAACTGGTCATTGATGGCGTCCAGATCGTCCAGCAGGATGTCCGTGCCGCCGGACATGGACTCCCGCAGGGCGTCCCCGTCGTCCAGCAGGCCGGAGAAGATGTCTCCCAGGGCGTCCCCCTGCTCCCGGATCTCGCTGCTGATGGGACGGATGGTGATAGCGGGCATCTCAGACAGCTCCTCCACAGTATCCGCCAGGTCTCTGCCGGTCCCGGCCGCCTGCCCCAGGAGCTCCTCTGCGGTATTCCCGGCTTTCTCCAGCGCGCTCCCCACATTTCCGCCCTGCTCCAAAAGGTCCCGCAGGCCGCCGGCGGCGTCCTGTCCCGCCTCGGCGGCATCCGCCAGGGAGCGGAGGGCGGCGGCAAGAGATCCGCCGGCCCCTTTCACATCCTCCAGGGCCGCGCCGAACTCCTCCGGATGGGCCAGGGAGCCCGCCAGCCGGACCAGGGCCTTCCCCAGATCCGGCAGGGCGGACGCCGCCTGGGCAAGGCCGCTCTCAACGCCGGTCAGCGCCGAATCCAACGCCTCCCGCTGTTCCCCGGTCATCCCCTCCGGGCCGCGGGCATCCCACAAAATGCGCAGCGCCTGTGCGGCGGCTCCCGCCGCTCCGCTGCAGTCCTCCGCAAAGACCCTGAAGGCTTCCAAAAACGCCTCCAACGCCGGGCCGGTGTCCTCTCCTCGACCCAAAGCCTGTTTCAGGTGGTCCAGAGCGGACTGAAGCTGATCTCGTGAGGCGCGGGCCTGACGCAGAGAGGAACGCAGCGCCTGAATCGCATGTTCCGCTTCTGCCGCGGTATCTGCACCGATCCCGCCCGCCGCCCGGCCCTCATCCAGCACGTCGTTCAGTTGTCCGGCCAACTCCTCCGCCAGGTCCAGAGCATCGGAGGTATCGTCCAGGATAGGCGTCAACTCATCCGTGAGCCAGGAGAGCCGGGCGGACAGGTCATTGATTTCGTCAATATTTTCGTTGGCCCAGTCTGTGGTGGAGTCCATCAAATCACTCATGGCCTCCCGGGCCTCCCCCGCCCGGTCGGAGATGGCCCGCATCCGCTCCGAGAGCTCGTCGGAGGAGCTTCGGACATCGTCCCCCGTCTGGCTGATCAGCTCGCGCAGCACATCCAGTTCGTCCAGCAGGCCGCCTGCCCGACCTTCGTTGTAGAGCAGCCGCACCTCCGGCACCAGCTGCCCGGCGATGCCGCCCACATCCTTCCGGCCCAGAATGGTCCCGGAATTGGCGCAGCCGTTCAGATAGCCGGACTGCCGCCCCACGATGCCGCCGATGTTATACCCCACGTGGGCGTACCCCACCGCCCCGGCGTTGACGCAGCTTTGCAGGATGCCGGAGGAAAACCCGGTGATGCCGCCGATGTCGGTGCACACGGGCACATTCTCCGCGGCGTTGAGCTGCTCCTGGTTCAGATTGTCCAGGTCCAGCTCCGCGTCCACCTCCGTGGTGTTGATGCTGCCGCTGTTCTCACACCGGATGATGGAGCCATAGTTCTGCCCGGCGATGCCGCCCACATAGTGCTCCCCGGTGACGGAGCCGGAGAAGGAGCCGTTGATGATCCGCCCCTGAGACTCGTTGATCCCCACCAGACCGCCGATGCTGTCCTTCCCGCTCACCGTCCCGGAAAACGTGCAGTTTGTGATGGTGCCCCGGTTCTCCCCCACCAGGCCGCCCAGGGTGTTCTTGCGGTCGGTGGGGGAGATGGTGCCCGTGACGTTGAGATCCCGCACGGCGCCGGTGGGCTGGATGTACCGGAACAGGCCCCGCACATTGCCGCTGCCGGTGATGGACAGCCCGGAGATGGTGTGGCCCTGCCCCTCGAAGGTGCCGCCGAAGGTGGGGATGGGGGTAAAGTCCGCGCCGGTGAGGTCGATGTCCGCCTCCAGATAGACGGTCTTCCCCTGGGACCAGCTGTCCAGGGTGCAGTTCTGAGAAAGGTTTCCCAGATCCTCCGCCGTGCGGAGATAGACGGTATTGGTATCTCCGGCGGCCAGAGCGGCGGGGGCCATGAGGGAGAGGAGCAGAACCGCCGCTAAAAGGAGGCTCACGCGCTTACCGGTCTTCCGTTTCATCTGCTTTTGGAACCTCCTTGGTCTGATAGCTTCCGGTCTCCAGCAGCCCGGAGACATCGCCGTAAATGACGCCCTGGATGTGCGCGTCCACCACGCCGGACACCCGGCCCCGGACCCGGCCGTTCACATAGACGGCGCCGCTGGCGCTGCGGCTGACCTCCGGGACCTTGATATTGAACCGGGTCCTTTCCACGATCCTGTCTCCCAGGTACAGGATCTGGGGCAGGATGAACATCACCAGGAACATGGAGATGAGCGTCCCCCGGCACAGGCACTCCCCGATGCCCACGATGGCGGGCTCCGTGGTGATCCGGGCGATGAGGAACCCGGCGGCGGACAGGATGCTCCCCGAGGTCAGCACCGTGGGGAAGGACAGATCCAGCGCCTGAACGACGGCCTCCCGCCGGGGCATCTTCTCTTTCCGTTCGTTGTACCAGGAGGAGATGACGATGGCGTAGTCGATGTTGGCCCCCATCTGGATGGAGGTCACCACCAGATAGCTCATAAAGAAAATGGGCTGCCCCGTCACGCCGGGGAAGGAGAAATTGATCCAGATACTGCCCTGGATCACCAGGATCAGCAAAAGAGGCAGTCCCACCGACTGGAAGGTGAAGAGCAGCACCAGGATGACGAACACCACGGACAGCACGCTGATCATCACATTGTCCCGGGCGAAGGATACGGACAGGTCGTAGTCGCTGGTGGAGTCTCCCACCAGATAGACACGATCGGCGTCATAGTACCGCTCCGCCTCCCGGTGGATGGTCTGGAGAAAGGCAAAGGTCTCCTCCCCCTCCTCCGGCAGGTCCAGGCTGACCAGCATCCGGGTGTAATGGTCCCCCTGCAGCTGGGCCCGGGCGTCGGACAGCTGCGCATAGAGGCCGTCCAGATCCGCCTGGTCCTCCTCGTCCAGATCCACATAGCCCTCCTCCACCTTGTCATAGACAAAGAAAAACATGTCCATCAGCGGGACCGTATAATCGTCCACGCCGCCCACGATCCGGCCGTATTCCTCATGCTCCGCCGCGTAGGCGGCATAAACCAGGCATACCGGCTCGTAGTCCAGGTCCGTCATCTCGGCAAACTGCCGGGGCGTCAGGGCGTCGGTGAGCATGTAGCCGTCCATGACCTCCACATTGGACAGCCCCATGGCGTAGTCCACCTGGTCATAAGTCTCCAGCCGGTCCAGCAGGGCCTTCTCACTGGCATAGTCGCCTTTCGGCACGATCAGCGCCATGACGTTCTGGGTGCCGAAGGTCTCGTTGACCCGTGTCTGGGCGATCTGGGTCTCGTTCTGCCGGGCGGTCTCGATCTGGCTGTAGCCGTAGACATAGGGGCACCGGCTGGACAGCAGGAAGCCCGCCGCGACGGCCGCCGCGAACAGGGGCACTCCCACATGGCGCAGCTTCAGGGTGAATTTGCCCCAGCGGTCGATCCTGGGGATAAAGCCGCGGTGCTGTGTTCTGGCCATGGCCCTGGAAAAGAGCATCAGCAGGCCCGGCATCAGGGTAAAGACCGAGAGCATGCTGAACAGAATGGCCTTGATGAGCACGATGCCCATGTCAAAGCCGATGCGGAACTGCATGAACATCATGGCGGCCAGCCCCGAGATGGTGGTGAGGCTGCTGGCGGAGATGGAGGGGATGGCGGCGCTCACCGCCGCGATGCAGGCCTCCCGGTCCTCCCTGCTCTCCCGCTCCTCCAGGAAGCGGTGGAGCATGATGATGGCGTAGTCGATGGCCAGGGCCAGCTGCAGCACCACGGTCACCGAGTTGGACACGAAGGAGATCTCCCCGAAGATGAAATTGGTGCCCAGGTTCAGCAGGGCCGCCGCGACAAACGTGAGGAGCAGCACCGGGATCTCCGCGTAGGAGCGGGAGGTGAGCAGCAGCACCAGCACGATGATCACCGCCGCCACCGCCAGAATGATCCGCATCTCGCCGGCCAGGGAATCCGCCTGGGAGCTGCCCAAGGCGCTGTCGATGTAATAGTCATAGGGCTCCAGCAGCTCCCGGATGGCGGACAGGGCGGCAAGGCTGATCTCGCCGTCCTCCTCCCCGTCAAAGGTCACGGAGATCAGGGCGTCCGCCCCCCTGAAATACCCGGCGATGTCCTCCGGCGTCTCCGGTTCGCTCTCCTCCCCCGTGTCCGCTCCCACGGCGCCGCTCCCGAAGGCGGCGGAGGCGACCCCCTCGATCTGCTCCATCCGCTCCGCCAGGTCCTCCGCCATGTCATATGTCACATGGGAGACCATGACCCGGGCGGTGCCGAAGGTGGTGAACTCCTCCTCCATGAGGGTCAGGCCCCGGCGGGTCTGCCTGTTCTCCGGCAGATACTCCGTGATGTCGTTGCAGACGCTGACCCAGTTCCGGGAGAACAGGCAGAAGATCAGGGCACAGGCATAGAGAAAGAGGATCAGGTTCCGCTTGTCGACGATGACCGTGGCCAGCTTCTCAAAAAAGGATGGCTTATCCGTTCCCCTGCTCACAGCTCCGACTCCTCCCGGGGTTCCGAATGGAGGAGCGTGCCCTCCCACCGCATGCGGGCGGAGCTTGAAGTGGACGTGCCCCGCAGGCTCCCCGCCCGCAGGTGCAGAACGGTCTCGCAGGGAATCGTGCTCACCACCGTTTGGATGGGATGAAAGAGGTGCAGCGTCCCATCCGCCGCCCGCACGCCCCGCACCGTGTTGACATAGCCCACCAGATCCAGCGAGCCGGTGACGTAATTTCCCTGATGGCACAGGGTCAGAACGCCCTCCCGCGGGCCCAGCTGGCTCTGGATGGTGACTTGATACCGCTCCGTCATAGCGCCGCGCTCCTTCCTGTTCGGTTTCTTTCAGCATAGAAAACCCGCCCGGAGAAAACAAGATGCAGAAGGAGCCGGATGTCAGATTTCTGACACTTGCTCCATTCTGCATCTGTGACACGTTCCGGGAACTGTGCTAAAATGGGAGAAAAAACGGGAAGAAAGGTTTGGGGTCGCCGGGATGAGAAAACGAACATACGAGGCCAGCGAGGCCGCCAAGCGGGAGATCTGTGCCGCGCTGAAACGCCTGATGGCACAAAAGCCTCTGAACAAGATCACCGTGGCGGAGATCATGCAGTCCTGCGGCATGGCCCGGCAGCATTTTTACTACCACTTTGAGGACATCTACGACGCGGTGCGCTGGATGTTCGACCAGGAGGCTGTGACGCTGCTGCGGCAGCATGAGGGGGTCATGCTCTGGCAGGACGGCCTGCTTCAGCTCTTCCAGTATCTCCAGGAGAACCGGGCGGTGTGCCTGTGCGCCCTGCATTCCATCAGCCGGGAACATCTGAAGCGATTCTTCCAGACGGATGTGCATGTCATCATACAAAGCACGATCCAAAGGATCGTCATGGAGCTGAACTACCAGGCGTCCGATGAGGAAGTCGATCTGCTGACGAAATTTTATGTGGGGGCGCTGGCAAGTATGATCGAGGATTGGCTGCTGGGCGATATCCGGGAAACGCCCGAGGAGCTGATCCGGTTTGCCGATCAGCTTTTGAAGGACCATGTCCGGGGCGCGGCCCTGCGGATGGCGGGACCGCGCCCGGCAGGGGAGCCGGCTTGCAGGGAGGAGCCGTGATATCACGCCGTCCTCCGCATCAGCGGCTCTGCGAGGGGGATCGGGGGACCGGCAGAGCAGATCACTGCCTGGACCGGCGGGCTTTTACAGAAATGCGGCCATTTCCCGCATAAAGGCGGGGACATCCAGTCCCTGGGGACAGTGGGCGGTACACGCCCCGCAGCCGATGCAGGCGGAGGGCCTCTTCTCTTCGGGCAGTGCGCCCAGCCGGGCCAGCCGCCAGGAGGACAGGTCTTTCTCGCCGCCGGTCTTGTATTCGTTATAGGCGGCAAGCAGGAAGGGAATGTCCAGCTGCCGGGGGCAGTCCGCGCAGCAGTAGCGGCAGCCCGTGCAGGGCACCGCGTAGAGGCCGTGGATCACATCGCTGACCTGCCGCACCAGGGACAGCTCCTGTTCGGACAGAAGCCTGTCGTCCGAAAAGGTCCGGACATTGTCCTTTACCTGCTCCGGAGACGACATCCCGCTCAGGACCACGGCGATCCCCGGCAGCGTCCGCAGAAAGCGGAAGGCCCATGATGCTGTTGTGGCATCCGGCTCTGCGGCCCGCAGGATGTCCCGGCCCGCCGCCGGCAGGTCCGCCAGCATCCCGCCGTGGGCCGGCTCCATCACCATGATGGGGATATGATGCTCCCGGAGGATCTCATACTGCTCCCGGGCCGTTCCGTGGAACCAGTCGTAGTAGTTCAGCTGGATCTGCACAAAGTCCCAGGGGCCCCGGGCAAGCATCTGTTCCAGGGCCTTCGGAGAGCCGTGGAAGGAGAAGCCGAAATACCGGATCTTCCCCAGCCGCTTCTGCTCCCGGAAATACGCCGGCGCGCCGTGATCCAGGTAGTCGGGGATCAGCTTGTCCGTCACGCCGTGGAGCAGATAGAAGTCGATGCGGTCCATCTGCAGCCGCTCCAGCTGCCGGGCAAACTGCTTTGCGTAGTCCGGCTCCGCCTGCACGTTGAATTTGTCGGCCACGTAGAAGCTGTCCCGGGGATGCCGCTTCAGCGCCTTCCCCAGAAGCACCTCGGACTGCCCCATGTGGTAGATGTACGCCGTGTCGAAGTAGTTCACGCCATGGGCAATACAATCGTCGATCAGTTCCATGGCATTCGGTTCATCAATGGGCTTTGCGAACCCCGGCTCCGCCTGCGGGAGCCGCATCGCGCCCATGCCCAGCTGAGAGATGCGAATGTTTTGAAATGGATTGTACCGCATACGAGTCCCCCGTTCTCCGCAGGCCGGAAACAGCCTGGCTGTGGTTGTTCGCCATCAGTATAGCACAGTCGGGCATTCCGCGCCAGAGCGGTCCGCGCGAAATGCGGACACGGTCCGGAACCGGGCGGGACCTCTGCCGCCGTTTTCAAAACCGCAGGATCCGTCCCTCTTTGCGGGGCCTGGGCGCGGGGTGCCGGTCCGTCTCCCGCGGATACCCCATGAGAATCTGCATCACGGCGTAATAGTCGCTCCGCACACCCCAGCGGCGCAGAATCTCCTGTCCATAGGGATCGGCAAAGGCCGTCCACCCCTGGCCGATGTAGCAGGAGCCGATCCCCAGAGCATCCGCGGCCAGCATCGTATTTTCAGCGGCCACCGCGCAGTCCTCGGCGGAGAACAGGAAGTCTTTCGGGGCAAACAGGGTGATCACCGTCGGGGCGTCATAAAAGGCATTGGTCAGCTTCGGGTCATCCGCGATGCTGGGCTGCTCTTTGGACACATAGCTGGCGGCCGTGGCCATGCGGGGATGGGAATTGGCCCGCTTGATCCTGCCCAGCCGCTCATGGACCTCCCGGTCCTGGCTGACCACAAACAGCACGCCCTGACGCCCGCCGGCGCTGGGGGCGTACAAGCCCGCCTGCAGGATCTGCCGCAGGGCCTCCTCCCCGATCTGCTTCGGCTCAAACCGGCGGATGGCCCGCCGGTGCAGAATGGTATACAATGGACACAGCATCCGCAAGACCGCGCCGCGCTGCAAGGAGGAACTCGCATGCTGACAAAAGAAGAACTTCCGGCCTGCCCCGTGGCTACCACCGTACAGCTGATCGGAAGCAAGTGGAAACTGCTGATCCTC
>CALWXI010000008.1 GCA_944385455.1 uncultured Oscillospiraceae bacterium
ATGGCCTGCTGATGATCCTGCTTTCCCTGTGGATCATGAAGAAAGCGCGGCCCAATGGTCCCACCATGCGGCACATGATCCCGCTGATGGGTCTGTGCGGCGTCAGCACCTTTGTGATGGGTGCCATCACCGGCGGCTTTTTCGGAGATCTCCTGCCCCAGCTGGCCATGATGCTGGATCCCGACACCGCCTTTACCGCGATGCCGTCCCTGTTTTCCCCGTTGGACGATGCGCTGGCGGTGCTGATCGGGTCCCTGGCCATCGGTGTGGCTCAGATCTTCACGGGAATGGCGGTGAGCATGTACCGGCAGATCAAGCGGGGTGAGGTGCTGGCGGCGCTGTGCAATGAGGGCGTCTGGTATCTGGTGTTCGTCCTCATCGCCGTGGGCGCTGTCACCGGAGCCATGACCTATGCGCTCCTGGCCGCCCTGGCGGTGATCGTGGTGACCCAAGGCTACGGCCACAAGGGGATCCTGGGCAAGCTCATGGGCATCGGCGGATCGCTTTACAACAACATCACCGGCTATTTCAGCGATATTCTCTCCTATTCCCGGCTGATGGCACTGATGCTTGCCGGCGCTGTCATTGCACAGGTGTTCAATACGCTGGGCGGCATCACCGGAAATGTGGTGGCATTCTTTGTCATCTCCATGATCGGAAACGCCCTGAACTTTGCGCTGAACCTGCTGGGGTGCTATGTTCACGACATGCGCCTGCAGTGCCTGGAGTTCTTTGGACGCTTCTACTCCGACGGCGGAAAGCCCTTCCGTCCGCTGGAGATGGAGACCAAATATGTGGATATTCAACAGTAATTTTAGGAGGAAATGATTATGACAGACATGAACGAACTGATCGCGATGCAGCAGAGCCTGACCTTCCTGGGACAGATCGGCGGTCTGGCCCTGGCGCTGCTGGGCGCGGGTCTGGCGGTTGGCCTTTCCTGTGTGGGTTCCGCCAAGGGCACCGGCATTGCCGGCGAGGCCGGTACGGGCCTTCTGAGTCAGGATCCCTCCAAGTCCGGTAAGGTGATGGTGCTGCAGCTGCTGCCCGGCACCCAGGGCCTGTATGGTCTGGTGGTGTGGTTCTTCGCCCTGATCCAGATGGGCATGCTGGACGGCAGCGCTGTGAATCTGACTGTGGCCGAGGGCCTGCGGTATTTTGCCGCCTGCATGCCCATGGCGCTGGGCGGCCTGCTCTCCGCCATCGCCCAGGGCCGTGTGGCCGCCGGTTCCATCAATATCCTGGCCAAGAAGCCGGATGACTGGTCCAAGGGTCTGATCCTGTGCGGCATCGTGGAATTCTACGCCATTTTGTCCCTGCTGGCCTCCATGCTGATGCTGCTGTGGCTGTGATCCCACGAAAGGGGGAGCCGTATGAACGGAATTGAAAACATCGTCCGCCGCATCCGGGAGGATACCCAGGCCGAGATCGACCGGGGCGCCGCCCAGGCGCAGGCGGAGGCGGAACGCATCACCGCCCGCTACCGTGCACAGGCGGAGGCGGAGGGAAAGGACCTCGCCGCCCGGAACGAGAAAGCTGCGGCGGAGCGGGAGGAGCGTCTTGTCAGCGCGGCCCGGATGGAGGCCCGCAAGGCGGCGCTGGCCGCCAAGCAGGAAATGGTGGAAAAGGCATACGATCTGGCGCTGGAGAAGCTGTGTGCCATGCCGAAAGCTTCATATGTGGAGGCGGCGGCACGTCTGCTGGTGAAGGCGGCGCCGGATGGACGGGGCGAGGTGATCCTCTCTGCCGGGGACCGTACCCGTGTGGGCGCGGATCTGGTGGCAAGGGCCAACGCTCTGCTGAAGGGCGGGAAGCTGACCCTGTCCGGGCAGACCCGGCCCATTCGAGGCGGCTTCATCCTGAAAAACGGAAACGTGGAGGTCAACGGTACCTTTGAAACGCTGGTGCGTCTGCAGCGGACGGAGACCGCGGGAGCGGTGGCAAAGCTTCTGTTCCCGGAGGAGTAAGGAGGCAGTGTCTTGACAAACCGAATCAAAGACACCGATTACCTGGCGATCTCCGCCCGGATCCGGGCCATGGAGACGTCGCTGCTGACCCGGGAGCGGATGGAACAGCTCCTGGAGGCCCGCAGCGACGAAGAAGCAGCCAAGCTTTTGCAGGAGTGCGGCTATCCTCAGCTGGACGCCACCCGCCCCGAGGTCATGGACGCCGCGCTTTCCCAGGCCCGGGAGGAGCTGTTCTCAGATCTGGGGGACAGCGTGCCGGACGCCAGGTATATCGATCTATTCAAGCTGAAATACGATTATCATAACATCAAGGCTCTCCTGAAGGCGGAGGCCGTGGGGGCGGACGCCCGCCGTATGCTCTCCGACATGGGGCGCGTCAGTGCCGCGCAGATGGGGGAGGCCCTGCGTCAGGGCAGTTTGGAGGAGCTGCCGCCGGTGCTGGCGGAAGCCGCCGCCGAGGCGCGGGAGGTGCTGGAGACCACCCGGGACCCGCAGCTTTCTGACATCGTGCTGGACCGCTGGTGCTATCGGGAGATGGCTGCTCTGGCGGAGGACACCGGCAGCGCCTTCCTGCAGGCGTATGTGCAGGTACAGATCGACGGCGTGAATCTGCGGGCGCTGATCCGCACCATGCGGATGGGCAAAAGCGGCGAATTCCTGCGGGGCGTGCTGCTGGAAGGCGGTGAGATCCCGGTGGAATCCGTGCTGGCGGCCGCTGCCGGCGGCGCCGGCGCCGTGCGGGAGCTGTATGAGCCCCCTGGGTTTGCGGCGGCGGCCGCCGCCGGCGCGGAGGCGCTCTCCGGTGGTCCGCTGACGGAGTTTGAAAAGCTCTGTGATGACGCGGTGAGCGCCTATCTTGCCCAGGCTCAGCTGGTGCCCTTCGGGGAAGCGCCTCTGGTTGGCTATCTGGCCGCCCGGGAGACGGAATTTACCAATCTGCGCATCCTGCTGATGGGACGCGGCATGGGGCTTTCCCCAGATGTCATCCGTTCCCGGCTGCGGGCGGCGTGCGTGTAAGGCGGGAGGAAGCGCATGGCTACAACGTATCGGATCGCCGTCATCGGCGACTGGGAGTCCGTCATGGGATTCCGCGCCCTGGGTTTGGACACGTATCCCGTCACCTCTGTGGAGGAGGCCCGGGAGCGGGTCCGGGAGCTGGCCCGGGAAGACCAGTGTGCCGTGATCTATCTCACGGAGCAGCTGGCCCGGGATATGGGCGACGTGCTTGCCCGCTATAAGGACGAGCTGCGGCCCGCCATCATTTTGATCCCCGGCCGGGAAGGCTCTCTGGGCATCGGCCGGGACAGCATCCAGCGCGCCATCGAGCGGGCGGTGGGGGCGGACATCCTCTGATCTCCGCCGTACCGGCACGCAGGGCGTGTTCCTTCTGGAGAAACTATCCTGAAAGAAGGTATTGATATTGAGCGGTAAAGTTGTGAAAGTTTCCGGGCCGCTTGTGGTGGCCACGGGCCTTGCGGACGCCAACATGTCCGATGTGGTCCGGGTGGGCCCCCAGCGCCTGATCGGTGAGATCCTGACCATGAAGGGAGATTCCGACTCCATTCAGGTCTATGAAGAGACATCCGGACTGGGGCCCGGCGCGGAGGTGGTCACCACCGGCGCGCCCATGAGCGTGGAGCTGGGACCCGGCATGATCGAGGGCATTTACGACGGCATCCAGCGTCCTTTGGAGAAGATTGTGGAGAAGGTAGGCGCCTGTATCACCCGCGGCGTGGAGGTCTCCGCTCTGGACCAGGAGAAGAAATGGGACTTCACGGCCACGGCGGCCGTGGGACAGCGGGTGACAGGCGGCGATATCATCGGCACCGTGCCGGAGACGCCCTCTGTGCTGCATAAGATCATGGTGCCGCCCAATCTGCGGGGCACCATCACCGACATCCGCAGCGGCTCCTTCAACGTGACGGAGACGGTTGCCACCCTGCATACCGAAGACGGCCGGGATGTGCCGCTGACCATGTCTCAGAAGTGGCCCGTCCGGATCGGCCGTCCCTATGCCAGAAAGTTCCCGCCCAAGCGGCCGCTGTGCTCCGGTCAGCGGATCATCGACACGCTGTTCCCCATTGCCAAGGGCGGCACCGCCGCTGTGCCCGGCCCCTTCGGGTCCGGCAAGACCGTGGTGCAGCACCAGCTGGCCAAGTGGTCCGACGTGGACATCGTGGTCTATATCGGCTGCGGCGAGCGCGGCAACGAGATGACCGACGTGCTGCGGGAGTTCCCGGAGCTGAAGGACCCCCGCACCGGGGCGTCGCTGATGAAGCGGACGGTGCTCATCGCCAACACGTCTGATATGCCCGTGGCGGCCCGGGAGGCCTCCGTGTATACCGACATCACCATCGCCGAGTACTTCCGGGACATGGGCTACGACGTGGCCGTCATCGCCGACTCCACCTCCCGCTGGGCCGAGGCCCTGCGCGAGATGTCCGGCCGGCTGGAGGAGATGCCCGGTGAGGAAGGGTATCCTGCGTATCTGGCTTCCCGTCTGGCCCAGTTCTACGAGCGGGCGGGCAGCGTGGAGTGCATCGGCTCCGACCAGCGCCGGGGCAGCCTCACCGCCGTGGGCGCCGTGTCGCCTCCCGGCGGCGACCTCTCCGAGCCCGTCTCCCAGGCCACCATGCGCATCGTGAAGGTGTTCTGGGCCCTGGATTCCGCCCTGGCCTACAAGCGTCACTTCCCGGCCATCAACTGGCTGAATTCCTATTCCCTGTACCTGGATTCCCTGAAGCCCTGGTTCGATGAGAATCTGGGGGAGACCTTCATGCGCAACCGTACCAAGGCCATGAGCATTCTGCAAAACGAGTCCAGCCTGAATGAGATCGTGCAGCTGGTGGGCAAGGACGCCCTGTCCCCCGGCGATCAGCTGACGCTGGAGGTGGCCCGGATGATCCGGGAGGACTTCCTGCAGCAAAACGCCTTTACCGACATCGACGGCTTCTCCTCCTATGACCGGCAGGAAAAGCTTCTGGACATGGTGATCCGGTACGACGCGCTTTGCCGGGAGGCCATCGCCAAGGGGGCGCAGGTGACCAAACTCTTTGAGATCCCCGCCCGGGAACAGATCGGACGGGCCAAGAGTGTGCCGGTGGAGGAGTATCCGGCGGTATACGCTCAGATCCAGACGGAGATGGAGCAGCAGATTGCCGCTGTCAGCGCGCAGGGAGGTGAAGCGAGATGATCCGTGAATACAAAACCGTGGAGGAGATCGTCAGCCCGCTGATGATGGTCCGCATGGTGGAAAACGTCACCTACGACGAGCTGGTGGAGGTGGAACTGCGGGACGGCTCCGTCCGCCGGGGCAAGGTGCTGGAGGTCAACGGCGACACCGCCGTGGTACAGCTTTTTGAATCCGCCGCCGGCATCAACATGGCCGACGCCAAGGTTCGCTTTCTGGGTCATCCCCTGCAGCTGGGGGTTTCCGGCGACATGCTGGGCCGTGTGTTCAACGGCATGGGCCAGCCCATCGACGGCGGTCCCGAAATTCTGCCCGAGGAGTACCGGGACATCAACGGTCTGCCCATGAACCCGGCGGCCCGGGACTATCCCAACGAGTTTATCCAGACCGGCGTCAGCACCATCGACGGCCTGAATACTCTGGTCCGCGGCCAGAAGCTGCCTATTTTCTCCGGATCCGGCCTGCCCCACGCCAACTTGGCGGCCCAGATCGCCCGGCAGGCTCGGGTGCGGGGCGACGAGGCGTCCAACTTCGCCGTGGTGTTCGCTGCCATCGGCATCACCTTTGAGGAGTCGGAGTTCTTCGTCAGTGAGTTCCGCCGGACCGGCGCCATCGACCGCACGGTGCTCTTTTCCAACCTGGCCAACGACCCGGCGGTGGAGCGTATCTCCACACCCCGCATGGCTCTGACGGCCGCGGAGTATCTGGCCTTTGAAAAGGGGATGCACGTGCTGGTCATCATGACCGATATCACCAACTATGCCGAAGCGCTGCGGGAGGTCTCCGCCGCCAAGAAGGAGGTCCCCGGCCGCCGCGGCTTCCCGGG
>CALWXI010000009.1 GCA_944385455.1 uncultured Oscillospiraceae bacterium
TGTCCGACGCCTTCGGCGCCGTGCACCGGGCCCACGCCTCCACCGCCGGCGTGGCGGAGTATCTGCCCGCCGTGTCCGGCTTCCTGATCCAGAAGGAGCTGGAGGTGCTGGGCGGCGCCATCTCCAATCCCAAGCGCCCCCTGGTGGCCATTCTGGGCGGCAGCAAGGTCTCCAGCAAGATCGGCGTCATCAACAACCTCCTGGAGATCGCCGACACCATCATCATCGGCGGCGGCATGGCCTACACCTTTGCCGCGGCCCAGGGCGGCAAGGTGGGCGAGAGCCTGCTGGAGGCCGACTGGATGGACTACTCCAGGGAGATGATCGAAAAGGCCGCCGCCAAGGGCGTGAAGCTGCTGCTGCCGGTGGACACCGTCTGCGCCGACGCCTTCGCCCCCGATGCCAAGAGCCAGGTGGTGAAGGCCGGCGAGATCCCCGACGGCTGGCAGGGCCTGGACATCGGTCCCGAGACGGTGAAGCTCTACTGCGAGGCCGTGGCCGACGCGGGCACCGTGATCTGGAACGGCCCCATGGGCGTCTTTGAGTTCCCCGCCTTCGCCAAGGGCACCGAGGCCGTGGCCGAGGCTCTGAGCAAGACCAGCGCCATCACCATCATCGGCGGCGGCGACAGCGCGGCCGCCGTGGAGCAGCTGGGCTACGCGGACAAGATGACCCACATCTCCACCGGCGGCGGCGCCTCCCTGGAATTCCTGGAGGGCAAGGAGCTGCCCGGCGTGGCCTGCCTGCTGGACAAGTAAGCACTCCCCTCCGGGCAGCTCCCGGGACCCCCGCGAAAGCCCAGCGCCAGCGGGTTTCGCGGGGAGAGGAGGAGCGGCGCGGGGAGCAGGCGTTCTCCGCCGGGCCGGCGCCCGGAGTGCGCGGTCCGCTCCGGCGGCGGCCCGGACCTTCATCTCAATACGCACCTGTTCCGGTCAGGAAAACGGGGGGAACCGGGGGTTCCCCCCGTTTTTGACCGGAAGTACAGTTCCGTCCGCACTCTCTTTTGAAAAAGGTGGCGAAAAGCTTGACAAATCCCCCGCTTTTCGCTATAAATTAATAGGTTTGAATCACGCGGCAGGGGGTCGCCCGCCGCTGCACGGCGCTTTTTCGAGGCGGCGCGCCGCCGCCCCACGATTTTGAGAGAACATAAAGGAGACAAGATCATTATGAACCGCAGATACCGCAAGACCGTTATCGCCGGCAACTGGAAGATGAACATGACCGCCGCCGAGACCAAGAAGTTCGCCGAGGAGATCAAGAAGATCATGCCCCGCGCCAAGTGGTGCGAGACGCTGATCTGCGTGCCCGCCTGCAACATCTCCACCGCCGCCAAGGCCTTCAAGGACCTGCGGATCTCCGTGGGCGCCGAGAACGTGTACTTCGAGGAGAAGGGCGCTTACACCGGCGAGGTCTCTGCGGACATGCTCAAGGACCTGGGCGTCAAATATGTGATCGTGGGCCACAGCGAGCGGCGGCAGTACTTCTGCGAAACCGACACCACCGTCAACAAGAAGGTCCACGCCGTGCTGAACGCCGGCATGAGCCCCATCATCTGCGTGGGCGAGAGCCTGGAGCAGCGGGAGATGGGCGTCACCGCCGAGTGGATCGCCCTGCAGGTCAAGAGCGCGCTGTACGGGGTCCCCGCCGACAAGCTGCGCCGCTGCATCATTGCCTATGAGCCCATCTGGGCCATCGGCACCGGCAAGACCGCCACGGCTGAACAGGCCGGCGAGGTGTGCAGCGGCATCCGCGCCACCATCCGCAGCCTGTACGGCGCCCGGGTGGCCCGTTCCGTCACCATCCAGTACGGCGGGTCCATGAACCCCAAGAACGCCGCGGAGCTGCTCTCCCAGCCCGATATCGACGGCGGCCTCATCGGCGGCGCGGCCCTGAAGCCCGACCAGTTCGTGGACATCATCAACGCCGCCAATCAGGATTGAGGGGGACCCTTCCGCTCCCTCCCTTTCCGGGACCGGCGGAGCGGTGAATGAAAAGAGGTTTCTATGAACAAAACACCGACGACTCTCATTATCATGGACGGCTTCGGCCTGTGCGCCGGCAGCGCCGGCAACGCCGTGGCCGCCGCCCGAACGCCCCGGCTGGACCAGTTCTTCCAGGACTTCGCCCATACGGAGCTGTCCGCCTCCGGGCTGGACGTGGGCCTGCCTGACGGGCAGATGGGCAACAGCGAGGTGGGGCACACCAACATCGGCGCCGGCCGGGTGGTGTTCCAGGATCTGCCCCGCATCACGAAATCCATTGCCGACGGGGACTTTTTCACCAACCCCGCCTACGTCCATGCCATGGACGCGTGTCTGGAAAAGGGCACCTCCCTGCATCTCATGGGCCTTCTGTCCGACGGCGGCGTCCACTCCCACCTGGACCACCTCTTCGCCCTGCTGCGCATGGCCAAGGAGCGGGGCCTGGAGAAGGTGTATATCCACGCCTTCCTGGACGGGCGGGACGTCTCCCCCACCTCCGGCGCGGACTTTGTGGCCCGGACGGTGGAAACCTGCCGGGACATCGGCGTGGGCAGGATCGCCACGGTGATGGGCCGGTACTACGCCATGGACCGGGACAAGCGCTGGGACCGGGTGGAGCAGGCCTATGATGCCATGGTCTACGGCGAGGGGGCCGTGTTCAACCCCGTGCCCGTGGCCGCGGTGAAGGACTCCTACGCCGCCGGGGTCACCGACGAGTTCGTGGAACCCGTGGTGTGCGACACCGAGGGCACCATCTCCGACAACGACAGCGTGATCTTTTTCAACTTCCGGCCCGACCGGGCCCGGGAGATCACCCGCGCTCTGGTGGACCCGGAATTTGACGGCTTCACCCGTCAGTTCTTCCCCCTGACCTTCGTGTGCAACACGGAGTACGACGCCACCATGCCCAACGTGGAGGTGGCCTATCCCCGCACCAGTGTGCGCAACGGTCTGGGCGAATATCTCAGCCGCATGGGCATGACCCAGCTGCGCATTGCCGAGACGGAGAAGTACGCCCACGTGACATTCTTCTTCAACGGCGGCAGCGAAACGGTGTTCCCCGGTGAGGACCGGGTACTGGTGGCCTCTCCCAAGGTGGCCACCTACGACCTCCAGCCGGAGATGAGCGCCGTGGAGGTGACGGACAAGTGCGTCGAGCGCATCGAGTCCGGGGCCTACGACGTCATCATCCTCAACTTCGCCAACTGCGACATGGTGGGCCACACCGGTGTCTTTGAGGCGGCGGTGAAGGCGGTGGAAACCGTGGACACCTGCGTGGGCCGCGTGGTGGATGCCACCTTGAAGATGGGCGGCATCGCCATGATCACCGCCGACCACGGCAACGCCGAGCAGATGGTGGAGCCGGACGGCAGCCCCATGACCGCCCACACCACCAACCCCGTGCCCTTCATTCTCTGCGGCGCCGGGTCCGAGCTGCGCAGGGGCGGCCGCCTGGCGGACATCGCCCCCACGATCCTGGATGTGCTGGGCCTGGCCTGTCCCCAGGAGATGGACGGCAAGACGCTCATCATCAAGTAACACGCTTTGCATGCAAAGTCCCGGGACCGCGGTCCCGGGACTTTTTCTCTCTCCTGTATAAAATCTGGCAAAAGCGCCCATACTCTCCCCATCCAAGAAACAAGGGAGGGAGCTGTATGAACAGCAAACTGACGTCCCTGCTCCAGGGCCGGGGCCTCTACGCCCTGGCGGCAGCGTGCGTCCTGGCGGCGGCCCTGGGCGGATATTTCCTCATGACGGACCGGGCGGAGCCGCCGGCGGAGACGGCGGAGACCGTGGAGATGCCGGAGCTTCCGGTGACCGCGGCGCCGGTGGAAGAGGCGCCGGTGGAGACGGTGACCCCGGCGGTGATCCCGGAGGAGACGGTCCCGGAGGAGCCGGTGACGGTGGAGACCGTCCCGACGATGGACACCGCCCCGGTGGAGGCGGAGCCGCCCCGGGTGGTGATGTCCCCGCTGGAGGGGGAGGTGGTGTCCGCCTTCTCCGTGGACCAGCTGGTGTATAACGCCGCCCTGGCGGACTGGCGCACCCACGACGGCGTGGACATCGCGGCGGAGGAGGGCGCGGACGTCCTGGCTGCCTGCGCGGGCACCGTGGTCCACGTCTCCGAGGACGTGCTGATGGGCACCACCGTGGTGGTGGACCACGGCGACGGCTACCAGACCACCTACGCCAATCTCCAGTCCGGACCGCCGGTGGCGGAGGGAGAGAGCGTCTCCGCCGGACAGATCATCGGCGCGGTGGGCAGCGGCGCGGCGGCGGAGTCCGACCGCGGCCCCCACCTGCACTTCGGCGTCACCCTGGACGGCGACGCCGTGGACCCCCAGACCTTCCTGGAGGGCTGAGCATGCAAACGAGCCCGCCGCAGAATGGAAGCATTCTGCGGCGGGCTCGTTTTCTGGATGGGCGAATCCTCAGGCGGCGGTTGTCTGCCGGGCCAGGATGGCGGAGACCCGGCGCACGGTGCGCCGCAGGAAGATGATGCTCAGCATCAAGGAAACCACCTCGGCTGCGGGGAAGGCGAACCACACCAGCTCCAGCCTGCCGCTCTGAGCCAGCAGCCACGCCACCGGCAGCAGCACCACCAGCTGGCGGCACACGGAGACGATCAGGCTGTACACCGGATTTCCGATGGCCTGGCACACGGAACCGGCGATGATGTCGAAGCCCGCCAGCAGGAAGTGGATGCTGATGATCCGCAGCGCCACCTCGCCGATGGAGAGCATGTCCCCGGAGGCGTTGAAGAACAGCAGCAGCTGCTGCGGGAAGAGCTGAAAGAGCAGCAGTCCCACCGCCATGATGCCCACGGCGGTGCAGATGGTCAGCCGCACGGTCTTCCACACCCGCTCGGGCCGGGCGGCGCCGAAGTTGTAGGAGATGATGGGCACCATGCCGTTGTTCAGACCGAACACCGGCATGAAGATGAAGCTCTGGAGCTTGAAGTAGGCGCCGAACACCGCGGTGGCGGTGTCAGTGAAGGCGATGAGGATCTTGTTGAGGCCGAAGACCATCACGGAGGAGATGGACTGCATCACGATGGAGGGGATGCCCACCCGGTAGATCTCCCAGGCCACGGTCTTGTTCCAGCGGATCTCCCGGGGACGGATGTGGATGTCCGGGTTGCAGCGCAGGTTGATGACGACGGCCAGGATGGCGGCGATGATCTGGCCCATCACCGTGGCCCAGGCGGCACCGGCCACCTCCAGCCGGGGCGCTCCGAAGTAGCCGAAAATCAAAATGGGGTCCATGATGATGTTGATGACGGCGCCCACCAGCTGGGTGCACATGGCCAGGGTGGTACGGCCGGTGGACTGGAGCAGCCGCTCAAAGCAGAACTGGCTGAAAATGCCGATGGAGAGGCCCAGGCAGATGGTGGCGTACTGCGTGCCGTACTCCACAATGACGGCATTGTCCGTCTGAGCCAGGAAGAAGGTCCGGGAAAGCAGCAGTCCCGCCGCGGCAAACACCACAAAGCTGCAAAGGGCCAGGAAGATGCCGGTATTGGCGGCCCGGTCCGCCATGTCCTGCCGCTTTTCCCCCAGAGACCGGGACAGCAGGGCGTTCATGCCCACGGCGGTGCCGCCGCCCACGGCGATCATCAGGTTCTGCAGGGGGAAGGCCAGGGACACCGCGTTCAGGGCATCCTGGCTCAGCTGGGCCACGAACACGCTGTCCACCACATTGTAAAACGCCTGGACCAGCATGGAGATCATCATGGGGATGGCCATGCCCGCCAGCAGACGTCCCACGGGCATGGTGCCCATCTTGTTCTCGGCAGGCGCGGTGTTGTTTTTTGTCATCAAATCAGCATCCTTTCTCATTTGTCCGTCAAAAAGGACGCGGCCTCGCAGCCGCGTCGTTTTCGTGGCGTTGTTCGCTTACTTCTTCAGCTCGCCGGTGGCCAGCTGGGTGAGGTAGGCATTCAAGAATCCGTCCAGGTCCCCGTCCATCACGCT
>CALWXI010000010.1 GCA_944385455.1 uncultured Oscillospiraceae bacterium
GTGGCCAGCGGCAAGCAGACCAAGGCCGAGTCCCTGGGCTATACCGAGATGGCCATCGCCCGGGCCTGCAACTACGTGTAATATCCAAAGCGCCTCCGGACGTTCCGTCCGGAGGCGCTGCCTGCATGCATCGGAAAACATTGACGGGTGTTGCGGATGCAACTGTTTTTTTCCGGCGCGGCAGATAGAATATCATCAGCGACCGGGGTTCTCCGATGAGGGAGAGCCGCCCGCCATCTGCACAAAAGGGAGGATCATCCATGAAGATCTATATCTGTGAGACCTGCGGAAACATTGCCGTGAAGCTGACGGACAGCGGCGTGCCCATGGTGTGCTGCGGCAAGCCCATGGCGCTTTTGGAGGCCGGCGTGAAGGACGCCGCCGTGGAAAAGCACGTGCCCGCCGTGACGGCGGAGGGGAACGTGATCCGGGCGGCGGTGGGCGCTGTGGCCCATCCCATGACGGAGGAACACCACATCGCCTGGGTGCTGCTGGAGACGGAAAACGGCTTCCAGGTGCGCCGTCTCAAGCCCGGCCAGGCGCCGGAGGCGGTCTTTGTCCTGGCGGAGGGAGAGAAGGCGGCGGCGGTGTACGCCTACTGCAATCTCCACGGCCTGTGGAAGACCGCGCTGTAATAGAGAGGGAAAGCGGGAAGGACGGCTGTCCTTCCCGCTTCTTTTTGGATGGCCTCAGAATCCGAAGAGCATGGAGCGCCGGATCTCCGAAAGGGAGTGAGCGCCGCACATGGCCATGGTGTCGGCCAGCTCCGATTTCAGCCTGTTCACCAGCACGGCCACGCCTTCGGCGCCGCCGCCGTAGACCATGTTCACAAAGGGGCGGCCGATGAGCACCGCGTCGGCGCCCAGAGCCAGGGCCTTGAACACGTCCATGCCGGTGCGGATGCCGCCGTCCACCAGGATGGTCATCCTGCCCCCCACGGCATCGGCGATGGCGGGCAGCACTTCGGCGGTGGCGGGGCACTGATCCAGCACCCGGCCGCCGTGGTTGGACACCACGATGCCGCTGGCGCCGGCCTCCAGGGCCTTTCTGGCCCCCTCCACCGTCATGATGCCCTTGAGGATGAAGGGCTTTTCCGCCCAGGATACGATCTGCCGCAGCTCCTCCACGGTCTTGCTGCCGGCGGGAGGCGTCATGTTCTTCAGGAAGGGCAGGCCCGCGGCGTCGATGTCCATGGCGATGGCGAAGGGATCGGCGGCCTTCACCAGCTCCAGCTTCTCCCGGATAGTATCCATGTTCCAGGGCTTGATGGTGGGTACGCCCCGGCCGCCGGCCTTCCGCAGCGCCGCCGCCGCGCCCTCCATCACGGCGGGGTTGGTGCCGTCGCCGGTGAAGGCGGCGATGCCGGCCTGGACGCAGGCGGGCACCAGAATATCGTTGTAGGCCAGGTCGTCATACTTGTCGCCGTAGTGCAGCGTCATGGCGCCCACCGGAGCGGCGAATACCGGCAGGTCCACCCGCTGGCCGAAGAGCGTGAAGGACGTGTCCGCGGGCCTGTTCTCGCAGATGGTGTCCATGTTGACGCACAGCTCCTGCCACTTCTGATAGTTGCGGATGAAGCCGGTGCCCAGTCCCTTGGCCCCGGGGCCGGGGATGGTGTTGCGGCAGGCCATGCCGTTGCACACCGGGCAGGACTTGCAGTACGGTCCCATGCAGGTCCTGGCCTGAGCCAGCACTTCCTCATAGGTCATGATACGGTTCCCCCTCGATTCTCATATGTAAGCGGCTTCCAGCAAAAGCCAAGATTCATTGTACCGCGCGGAGGCGCAAAAGGCAAGGGAGGACCGGAAAACTCCGGTTCCGGACGGGGCGGACAGGGAACTTTTTCCGCCCTGTCGCGTCTAAACGGACAAATGACCTCCCCTGGAGGGACAAAAAGGAGGAAGGACGATGAACGGAAGAACGTTTCCTGCCATGGCATTGGCACTGATGCTGCTTCTGGCCACAGCGGGCTGCGGCGGAGCCGCCGGGGGGACGTCGGAGAGCGCCGCGGCCGGCAGCAGCGCGGTGATGGACGCCGCGCCGGAGGAGGCCCTCAGCAGCGAAAGCGCCGCCGCCGGAGCGGCGCTGGGGGAGCAGAAGCTGATCCTGACGGCCCGGATGGAGCTGGAGACCACCGCCTTCGACGAGACGGCGGAGCGTCTGGCGTCGCTGACGGCGGAGCTGGGGGGCTACTTCGAGTCCAGCAGCGTGGACAACCGCAGCGGGGACTACCGCTGGGCGGAATACACCGTCCGGGTGCCGTCCGGACAGTACCAGACCTTCCTGGACCAGACCGGGGAGCTTTGCAATGTGCTCTGGAGCAACGCCACCCAGGAGGATGTCTCCGAGGCCTACTACGACACGGAGGGACGCCTCAGGACTCAGCAGATCAAGCTGGAGCGGCTTCAGAGCCTTCTGGAGCAGGCGGAGAACATGGAGGACATCATCACCATCGAGTCCGCCATCTCCGAGACGGAGCAGCAGATCGACGACCTCTCCGGCACGCTGCAGCACTACGACGCCCTGGTGGATTACGCCGCGGTGCACCTTACCCTGTACGAGGTCTATCAGCTCTCCGATGAGACGCAGGCCCCCGGCGGCTTCGGCCAGCGGCTGGGCGCGGCTTTCACCGGCGGACTGCGGAGCTTCGGAGATGTGCTGGAGGGCCTGGTGCTGGCGGCGGCCTACGGCTGGGTCTGGCTGGTGCTGCTGGCGGCCGCCGCCGCGGTGGCCGTCCGGCAGGTGCGGCGCAGACGGCGCCGGGATGCGCAGGACCAGCATGACAATCCGCCGAAACTCTGATATACTGTGGAAAACGGGGCGTGTGCCCCGGAATCTCACGGTCAGGAGGAATGGCGATGAAGATCACTTGGCTGGGCCACGCCTGTTTCATGCTGGAGGAGGACGGATACCGGATCGTGCTGGACCCCTACACCGGGGTGGAGGGCTATCCGGAGCTGCATGCGGAGGGCCACGCCGTGCTGTGCAGCCACGGGCATTTCGACCACGCCGCCGTGGACCGGGTGCGCCTGCTGCCGCCCCGGGAAAGCCCCTTCACCGTGCGCACGGTGCGGTGCTTCCACGACGCTGCCGGCGGAGCCCTGCGGGGACCCAACACCATCCACGTGCTCTCCTCCGGCGGCGTCACGGTGGCCCACCTGGGGGATCTGGGCCATCCGCTTTCCCCGGAGCAGATCGCGGACATCGGGGCGGTGGACGGCGTGCTGGTGCCGGTGGGCGGCGTGTACACCGTGGATGCCGCCGGGGCGAAGGCGGCGTGCCAGGCCCTGCGTCCCCGGTTCGCGGTGCCCATGCACTACCGCCACCCGCCCTGCGGGCTGCCCAACGTGGGCGGCGTGGAGTCGTTTCTGGCGCTGTGGCCGGAGGAGGCGGTGTGCCGTTTGAAGGGCAGCAGCTTCACCGTGACGGCGGATACCGCCGGGGTGCTGGTGCCGTCCTTCCCATGAGAAGCGAACGAGCCTTGTCCCGTCTATGCGGGACAAGGCTCGTTTCACTGCAGCTTTTGAAAGATGTGGATGCGGCAGGAGATGCGGCAGGAGAGTGACTCCAGGGCCGCCAGCCGCTCCGCCCCCGCACGGGGGGTCTTCCAGTAGTAGGGGGTCATCTGGAACAGAGCGTGGATGTCGGCCTGGGAGGCCAGGGTGACGGTGTCCTCCACCGGTACAATCTCCCGATAGACAAAGCCCTCGTAGGGCGTCTCCTGTTCCTCGTTTGGGTAGGGATGGTCGTAGAGCACCTCCTTGAGCTGCCACAGATGCTCCGCCCCGGGCACCACGTAGAGAAAGTACCCGCCGGGCCGCAGTACCCGCCGGAATTCGGAGAGCGCCAGGGGGGAAAAGCAGTCCAGCAGCAGGTCTAGGCAACCGTCCGCCAGGGGCAGGCGGTAGGACGAGGCCACGGCGAACTCCACGGCCTTTTCCCGCCGGGCGGCATAGCGGAGGGCGGACTTGGAGATGTCGGTGCCCGCCATGCGGGGGGAACGGCCCGCCGCCAGCAGGGCCTGACAGATGCCGCCGGTGTAGTAGCCTTCTCCGCAGCCGGCGTCCAGAATTGCCGGAGTTCCGCCGGTCAGGGACAAAATCCGACTACAAAGTGTATTCAGAAGTGGGGAATAATACCCTTTGGAGAGAAATTCCCGCCGGGCGGCGGCCATGCCCTTGTCGTCGCCGGGGGCGGCGGAGTGCTTCTGGTTGGGAGGCAGCAGGTAGGTGTAGCCCTCCCGGGCGATGTCGAAGCTGTGCCGGGCGGGGCAGCGGTAGGCGGCATCCTCCCGGGTGAGGGGCGCGCCGCAGACGGGGCAGCGGAAGAGGCTCATGACGCGCCTCCCGTGACGTCGTTGATCCACTTGTGGCTGCGCAGGCGGATGACGCCCCAGGGCATCTTGCACAGGTTCTCCGAGTAAATGCCGAGGCACACCAGCGGCAGCGGCGCCTCCAGCACCAGGGCGCACAGGGCGGTGAGGGGCACCGCCACGCCCCACAGCGGCACCAGGTCGATGATGGTGGCCATCCGCACGTCGCCGCCGGCGCGCAGCACGCCGGTGACGTTGGAGATGTCGAAGGATTTCAGCGGCAGCAGGAGGAGATACACCACGCACAGCATGGCGGCGGCTTCCGTGGCCAGGGGAGAGAGGCTGAAAAGGGGATAAAGGTAGGGGATGAACAGCGTGGGCAGCGCCGCGGCCAGCGCCGCCGCCAGCCCCAGCCCCAGCAGGAAGGACACCAGCAGCAGGCACCAGCTCAGATCGTAGATCCGCTGCTTGGGAAGGCCCTCCC
>CALWXI010000011.1 GCA_944385455.1 uncultured Oscillospiraceae bacterium
TCTCTCCTTTTACCGTCATCCGGGACGCCGACCGTCCGGCTCAGCGCACCCGGCAGGAGCGGGTCCGTTTTTTATCGGAGCGCATCGAGCGGGGCTGCTGCGAGAAGCTGCTGCTGGGGGATCTGGCCAGGGAGCTGGGCGTGAATCTCTACTATCTCTCCCACTTCTTCCATGACAACTTCGGCATGTCCTTCCAGGAATATCTCTCCAAGCTGCGGTGTGAGAAGGCCCGGAGCGAGCTGCTGCGGACGGATCGCTCCCTTCTGGATATCAGCCTCTCCTGCGGCTTTTCCAGTCCCAAATATTTTCAGCGCGCCTTTCTGGCGCAGTACGGCACAACCCCCCGGGCATACCGAAAGCTGGCCCATTTGACCCCGTCCTCCCGCGCCGTGCCTTCCCTGCTCACCACGCAGGTCTTCCTCAGCAAGGAGGAAAGCCTGGATATCGTGTCCGGGCTCCTGAAAGACGTTTGACCCCTTCCTCACCGCGGCAAGGCCGGAGGCAGCTGCCTCCGGCCTTGCTTTGACTTTTTCCGCACCGTATCCGGGGGAGGCGGGGCCCCTCCGGATCATTCCTCCTTCTGGATGGCGGTGGCCACCGGAGCGGGATCCTCGCTTCCCAAAGTCCCGGTGTATGTCACCGTCACACGGTCGCCCTCCTCCAAACCGGATGCATCCACCGAATCTCCGAAATCAAACACGCGGTACTCATCCCCATCCAGCAATACCAGATAGTCTCCCAGACGGTTTATGGTGCCGCTGATGGTTTGCTCTTCCGCAGTCTCGCCGCCCTCCGTTCCTTCCTTCTTGTCTCCCTCCTTTTGTCCGCAGGCGGTCAGCACCGCCACAAGGCAGAAAATGGTGAGCACAAGCATCAGATTCTTTTTCATGTCATATCGTCCTTTCCTGTGTTTCGGGCCATCCAGGGCCGTCATATCCTGCTTTGCTGCCGTTATGGCGTCCGCGCGGTCTCTTCCACGCCCGGCAACGTCCCGATTGTACCAGCGCTTCTTTGGCCAATAAACCACAAATCAGAAACAAATATTTTCCGAAAATGACAAAATTCACAGAAAATCTATATTTTTGAAACCATTTGTTTACAGTTGGATCCATCGGGAGCCGTTGCTCGCAGCCGCTTCGCCGCAGGACGCCCCGCCCATCGGACAAGCGCGCAAAAGCCGCCGGAAAGCATTGCTTTCCGGCGGCTTTTGATTGCTTTTGCACAAGCCTCAGCCCCAGGGGTTTTCCGTGGGATAGGGCAGGCTCTTGGGCAGGTTGTAGGCGATATCGCCGACGCCCAGGTACTTGAGCACCTCAAAGAGGGCCTTGCCGCAGTGGGCGAAAGCCACGGCGCCGTGATGGGGATAGCGCTTCTGGATCAGCACATGGCGGTAGAAGCGGCCCATTTCAGGGATGGCGAAGATGCCGATGCCGCCGAAGGAGCGGGTCGCCACAGGCAGCACCTCGCCCTGGGCGATGTAGGCGCGCAGCACGCCCTCGCTGTCGCACTGCAGGCGGTAGAAGGTGATCTCGCCGGGGGCAATGTCGCCTTCCAGGGTGCCCCGGGTGAAGTCGGGGGTGCCGCCGTTCTCCAGCAGGCGGTTCTGGATCAGCTGATACTTCACCGCGCAGCCGCCGCACATCTTGCAGCTGGGGGTATTGCCGCAGTGGAAGCCCATGAAGGTATCGGTGATCTTATAGTCGAACTTTCCGGCAATGTCCTCGTCATAGATGTACTTGGGCACGGAGTTGTTGATATCCAGCAGCGTCACGGCGTCGCCGGTAAGGCAGGCGCCGATGTACTCGCTGAGGGCACCATAGATATCCACCTCGCAGGCCACGGGGATGCCCCGGGCGGCCAGACGGGAGTTGACGTAGCAGGGCTCAAAACCGAACTGCTCCGGGAAGGCGGGCCAGCACTTGTCGGCAAAGGCCACATACTTCCGGGCGCCCTTGTGGGCCTCGGCCCAATCCAGCAGCGTCAGCTCGAACTGGGCCATCCGCTCCAGCAGGTCCTCGTAGGTGCGCTCGCCCATCTCGGCTTTCATGTCGGCGATGACGCCGGGGATCCGGGCGTCGCCGGCGTGGGCCTTGTAGGCCACCAGCAGATCCAGCTCGGAATTTTCCTCCACTTCCACGCCCAGCTCATAGAGGCCCCTGATGGGGGCGTTGCAGGCAAAAAAGTCCTGGGGACGGGGACCGAAGGTGATGATCTTCAGGTTTTTGACACCGATGATGGCCCGGGCAATGGGCACGAAGCCGCGGATCATGTCGGCGCACTCCTCCGCGGTACCCACAGGATACTCGGGGATGTAGGCCTTGAGGTGGCGCATGCCCAGATTGTAGGAGCAGTTGAGGACGCCGCAGTAGGCGTCGCCCCGGCCGTTGATGAGGTCGCCGTCTCCCTCGGCGGCGGCCACATACATGGTGGGACCGTCAAACTTCTGGCAAAGCAGGGTTTCGGGGGTCTCGGGCCCGAAGTTGCCCAGAAACACCACCAGGGCGTTGACACCGTTGGCCTTCACGTCCTCCAGGGCCTTCAGGGCATCGGCCTCGTTCTCCACGGTGATGGGGCACTCGTAGAGGCCCTCGCCGTAGGCGGCGGCGATGTTTTTGCGGCGCTGGGTGGACAGGGCGATGGGGAAGCAGTCCCGGGACACCGCAATGATGCCCAGCTTGACTTCAGGAATGTTCATGGCAGATCTCTCCTTTTCCTTATCAGAAATTCAAATCAAACCGGCAATGTCAATATTTTCGCCGGTGAGGCTGGCCTTGACGCCGCCCTTGGCCTCGCTGGAATCGGGATGGGCCAGCAGCCATTTGTTGCAGGCGGTGAGAATCTCATCCTCCCAGTTCAGGACCGCCAGGTCCGGCTTGGGACCGTTGGTGCCCCGGGGCAGTACCACCACCACCTGGAAACCCGCGCCGGCGGCGGCGGAACAGGGGGCGTAGTGCAGCGTGGTGGCATAGACCTCCACCAGCACTCCGGCAGGGACCCGGAAGGCCTGCACCTTGGCGGTGTCCAGCGTTCCGCCCGCGATCTCGCTCTCCAGGGCCAGCAGCAAAACAAATGACTGCTATGGCGGAGCCAGGGCCGCGGCGGAATACCTGCTGCAGACCGGACACCGGCGCATCGGCTACATCAAGGCCAAGCAGCGCATCCGCAATTTTTATGAGCGGGAGCAGGGGATTCTGGCCGCGCTGGATCACGCCGGCATGCCCCTGGCCGTCACGATCCAGGCGGACGTCTCTTCCGAGGGCGCGTTCCAGGATTTCGACACCTGGATCAAGCAGGCTCCCCAGCTGCCGGACGCCCTCTTTGCGGAAAACGACATCATGGCCGCGGCGGCCATCCGGGTGCTGAAAAAGCACGGCTACCGTGTTCCGGACGACGTATCGGTGATCGGCTTCGACGATATCCCCATGTGTGAGATGCTGGACCCTCCGCTGACCACGGTCCACTCCTTCAAGGAGGAGCTGGGCGTCATTGCCGTGGAGCATCTGGACCGCCGGATCCGGCGGGGAGAGGTGCCCCACCAGATGACATCCGTGGGGCGGCTGAGCACCGCCCTTTCCACCTGCCTCGTCACGCGCTTCAGCGTAAAGAGCCGGTGACCCGCCGTACCGCCCGTCTGCAGCTCCCGGCCCGTCCCTTTTTAAAGTTATGAAAGAACTGCATCCGTCATGCACATCCGGCAGCCGCACTTTCCCCCATGGGCGCATACCGGCCACCGGATTTTTTAAGCGCACCGAATCAGCCCCGATATCTTTCGCCCGCCGCCCCTCCTTTCCCGCAGCAAAAAAGCCCCGCTTTGCGGGGCTTTTTTGCTTTTATTTTTACGCAGCGGCTCGCGTTCCGGTATCTGACGCCGGCCCCCGGCGCAGTGTCTGCCGAGATCGGGAATCACCCCGGAAGCGTCACCACCACGGACAGCGTGTGTCCATCCGGACTCTCCGCCCGAATCTTTCCCCGGTGGGCCAGCACGATGCTTCGGGCAATGGACAATCCCAGGCCGTATCCGCCGGTCTGGCTGTTGCGGGACTTGTCCGTGCGGTAGAATCGGTCAAAAAGGCGGGGCAGCGCCTCCCGCTCCACCGGCTCGTCCACGGTATTGGACACACTCAGCAGCAGCCACCGGCCTTGTTTTTCCAGCCGCAGCGCCAGCTGCCCGCCGGAGGGCGAATATTTCAGGGCGTTATCCAGCAGGATGGATACCAGCTGCCGGATGGCCTTTTCATCCCCCACCCATGACACCATGGGCTGCACCTGGACAGTCAGCGTCTTGTCCTGGCTTTTGGCCACCGCCAGGAAGGACTGGCCCATTTCCCCCACCACATCGGAAATGGGGAATTCGATGCACGGGAGACGGGGCTGTTCCTCCTCCATGCGGGAAAGGTAGATGAGATCGTTGGTCAGTCCCGTCAGACGCTGGGCCTGGCGGCGGATGTCGGAGAGCCATTGGTTCTCTCCGCACTCCATCTCCGCCAGATCCGCATCGGCGCTGATGATGGTCATGGGCGTCTTGAGCTCGTGGCCGGCATCGGTGATGAACCTCTTTTGCTTTTCATAGCTCTCAGCCACCGGGCGGACGATGCGGCTGGACAGGACCAGCAGCAGCGCCAGCACCGCCAGAAGTCCCGCCGCCGCCAGCATCACACTGGCCCGGAGCGTGGCGCGGAAAGCGGAAAGGCTTCGCCCGCAGTCCAGAAAGATCACCCGGCTGCCCAGCTCGTCCTCACAGAGCAGATAGCGGTAATCCCCCCAGAAACCGGAGCGGCTTCCCGCCCCCGCCACGCTCCGGGCATAAGCGGCGGCATCCTCCGCGTCCACAGCGGCGATCTGGCCGGTATCCGTCTGGAGCACCTGTCCGTCCTCCCCCAAAAGCACCCAGAAAAAACGGGACTCGTAGGGAGTCTCCGGGGACATGGCCCGGGGGCCGAAGAGCTCCTTTTTTCCGCCGGGAGGCTCATCCGGCGCATCCCCGCCCTCCGGCGGCACCTCCTGTCCGTGGGTTTTGGGAAACATGCCGCCGTTGTCTCCCAGTACCGTCAGCACCGCGTCGGCATCGGCCACCGCTCTGGAATAGCCCATCAGATTCACACCTCCCAGGATCACCGTCAGCACAAGGGCCAGCGAGGCCATGCAGGCGGCGATGAGCTTCCGCCGAAGACGCCTGATCATACGCATTCCTCCAGGGAATACCCCGCATTCCGGGTGGCCTTGATCTGGATGTCCGCGTGGAGCGCGGAGAGCTTTTTACGCAGATAGGAGATATACACCCATACTACATTCATCTCCACATCGCTGTCATAGCCCCAGATCCGCTCCAGAAACCGCTCGGCGGGAATCAGCTGCCGGGGGTTCCGCAGCAGCAGCTCCATCATCTGGTACTCCTTGTTGGCCAGGCGGAAGCTGCCCTCCGGAGAGGAGAGCTCAAAGGTGGTCTGATCCAGGGTAATGTTTCCGAAAGCCAGTCGGCTGGAGACCTGCCCGCCGGCCCGGCTGCGGGTCATGGCCCGGATCCGGGCCATGAGCTCCGCAGTGGAAAAGGGCTTGGTGAGATAATCGTTGGCCCCCGTGTCCAGTCCCGTCACCTTGTCCGCCTCCTCTGACCGGGCGGTGAGCATCAGCACCGGAATGGCATTGCCCCGCTGCCGCAGCCGCCGCAGCACCTCCAGTCCATCCAGCTTGGGCATCATGATGTCCAGGATTACGGCGTCGTAGTTCCAGGCCTCCAGATAAGCCAGCGCCTCCTGCCCGTCGTACACCGCATCCACCGAGAAGTTGTTCTTTTCCAGCAGGGCCACCACGGCCCGAGACAGGGAACGCTCATCCTCCGCCAGCAAGATCCGCATCCGTTTCCCTTCTTTCTCTTAATTTCAAATAATGGAGCCAGCATACCGCTTTTTCCTGAACTTAAATTTAAAGGCAGTGCCGGACACAACCCACCGGCAAAAAATCTCCTCACTTTTAACTCCAGTTAGGGTTTTATTTTTACACTGTCCTTGCAATTCCCAAGCAAGGAGGCCCTGCCTGTGAAGAACCAGATGATCTTTCAGCGATACGAATACAAATATTTGCTGGATGGCCGCCAGCTGCAGGCCGTTCTGGCCGCAATGGCTCCCCATATGGTATCCGACGAATACAGCCGCAGCTCCATCCGCAACCTGTATCTGGACACCCCCAACTTCCGCCTCATCCGCCGCAGCCTGGAAAAGCCGGTGTACAGGGAAAAACTCCAGGTGCGCAGCTACGGCCGGGCGGGGGCGGACGATCCGGTCTTTGCGGAACTGAAAAAGAAGTACCTCGCGGTGGTATACAAGCGCCGTATCTCCATGCCGCAGGGTCAGGCTCTGGAGTGCCTGGCGGGAACGGCGCTCTGGCCCGGCAGCCAGATCGGCGC
>CALWXI010000012.1 GCA_944385455.1 uncultured Oscillospiraceae bacterium
TCTCCGCGCCGAAGTCCACGTACGCCTCGTCCACGATCACCAGCCGGTCCGGGTCGGCGTCCAGCAACCGCTGGATCTCGGAGCGGGGCACGGCCATGCCGGTGGGGGCGTTGGGATTGGCGATGAGGATGGTGCCGGGGAAGTCCATGTAGTCGTCCACGTGCAGCGTGAAATCCTCCCGCAGGGGCACGATGGTGGTGTCCACGCCGAAGAGGGCGCTTTGGGCCTTGTAGAAGCCGTAGGTGATGTCCGCATAGGCCGCGCCCTTTCCGCAGAAGGCACAGAAGGCGAAGGCCAGGATCTCGTCGGAGCCGTTGGCGGAGAGGATGTTTTCCGGCTGAAGCCCGTACCGGGCGGCCAGGGCGGCGTTGAGGCGGCCGCAGGTGGGGTCGGAGTACAGGTTCAGCTTTCGGATCTCCGCCCGGGAGACGGCCTGGAGCACCTTGGGGGAGGGGGGAAAGGGGCTCTCGTTGGTGTTGAGCTTGATATAGGCCTGGTCCTGGGGCTGTTCGCCGGGGGTATAGGGCGCCAGCGCGGCGGCCCGGGAAGAGAGAAAGCGGCTCATGGGAACACCTCCTGTGAAGTCTGACGGATCAGCACGGAACGGGCGTGGGCCTCCAGGCCCTCCCGCCGGGCAAAATCGGCAATGCGCTCCGCCACCGGAGCCAGCGCCGACTGGTCATAATAAAGGAAGCTGGAGCGCTTGACGAAATCGTCCACCCCAAGGGGGCTGGAGAACCGGGCGGTGCCGGAGGTAGGCAGGGTGTGGTTGGGCCCGGCGAAATAGTCCCCCAGGGCCTCCGGCGCGGTGCGGCCCAGGAAGATGCTGCCGGCGTTGCGCACCCGGGGCAGCAGGGCAAAGGGATCGTCCACACACAGCTCCAGATGCTCCGGCGCGATGGCGTTGGCGGCCTCCAGGGCCTGATCCAGACTGCCGGTGACGATGATCTTGCTGTTTTCCTCGATGGCCCGGCGGGCCACGCCGCAGCGGGGCAGCAGGGCCAGCTGCCGTTCCACCTCCGCCTGGACGGACTGCGCCAATTCAGGACTGTCCGTCACCAGCACGGCGCAGGCCCGCACGTCGTGCTCGGCCTGGCTGAGAAGATCCGCCGCCACCCAGGCGGGATCGGACTTCCCGTCGGAGAGCACCAGGATCTCGCTGGGACCGGCGATCATGTCGATGGCCACCTGGCCGAACACCTTGCGCTTGGCGGTGGCCACGAAGATGCCGCCGGGGCCCACGATCTTGTCCACCCGGGGGATGCTCTCCGTGCCGTAGGCCAGAGCGGCCACCGCCTGGGCGCCGCCCACCCGGAACACCCGGGTAGCGCCTGCAATGGACGCCGCAGCCAGAGCGGCGGGGCTGACGGTGCCGCCGGCAGCCGGCGGCGTCACCAGCACGATCTCCGCCACCCCGGCGATGCGGGCGGGGATGACGTTCATCAAGATGGTGGAGGGGAAGGCCTCGGGGCTGCGGGGCACACAGATGCCCACCTTCTGGATGGGGGTGTACCGCTGGCCCATGACGATGCCGGGACGGTCCGCCAGGACGAAATCCTGATGGACCTGCCGGGCATGGAAGCGGCGGATGTTCTCCGCCGCCATCTTCAGCGTGGCGAGAAAATCCGGCCCTACGGTCTCCCGGGCCGCGTCCAGCTCCGCCCGGGAGACTTCCAGATCACCGATCTCCGCGCCGTCAAAGCGGCGGGTATAGTCCCGCAGGGCGTCGTCGCCCCGGGCGCGGACCTCACGCAGGATCTCATCCACGGCGGCGTCCACATCCGCCTCGGCCCGGATGTCCCGGTTCAGGATCTGTTCCGGAGAGAGCTGATCGAACTGATAAATGGGGATCACTGTTCCGTCACCTCCGCCAGTTTCTGCACCAATGCCGCGATTTCCCGGTGCTTGAACTGATAGCTGGCCCGGTTGGCGATGAACCGGGCGGAAATGGGCATGAATTCCGTCAGGACCTTCAGGTTGTTCTCCCGCAGGGTGGTACCGGTCTCCACGATGTCCACGATCACATCGGACAGACCCAGGATGGGGGCCAGCTCGATGGAGCCGTTGAGCTTGATGATGTCGATGTCCCGGCCCTGGGCGGCGTAGTACCGCTTGGCGATGTTCACGAACTTGGTGGCTACCCGCAGCGCCCGGCCGGGGTCGTCGGCAAAATCCTTGGGTCCGGCCACGCACATCCGGCACTTGCCAAGGCCTGTGTCCAGCAGCTCATAGACGTCGGCACCGGACTCAGCCAGAATGTCCTTGCCCACGATGCCGATGTCCGCCGCGCCGTGCTCCACATAAATGGCCACGTCGCTGGGCTTGACCAGGAAGTAGCGGATGCCCGCCTCGGGGTTCTCCACCACCAGTTTCCGGGTGTCGCTGTAATTTTCGGGGCAGCCATAGCCCACCCCCGCCAGCAGATCGTAGACCTTGTCGCCCAGACGGCCCTTGGGCAGGGCCACGGACAGCATGGTCCGTCCGCTTTGGGGAACGGGATCGCTCATGCGCTCCAGCTCATCCAGATACAGGGCAAAGCCCACAGCCCTGCCGCCGGGACGGAACTGGGCGGCCAGGGGGTCATAGCGCCCGCCCCGCAGCACTGCCCGGGGCAGACCCTCCAGATATCCCTGCATCACCAGGCCGTTGTAGTACTCCATGTCGTTGGCCAGAGACAGATCCAGCGTCACCGCGCCAGCCCGGTCCTCCTGGGCCAGTGCCTGACACAGCGTCCGCAGCTCTGTCAGGGCGTCACCCATGGCGGCATTGAGGGCCAGGGGCTCTGCAGCCGCCAGCACGTCCTCCCAGCTTCCTGCCAGGGTGCTGAGGCGGCACAGGGCATCGGTGCCCCGGCGGGGAAGCCCCGCCTCCGCGGCATATTTTTGCAGCTCGTGGGCATTCTTGTCCCGGATGCAGGTCAGAAGCCTGGGCCGCAGGGTCTCGGGCGCGCCCACGGCGTCAAAAAGGCCGGTGACAAAGCCCATGTGGCTCAGCTCCAGTACGAAGGGCCGTCCCGTGGCCTGCAGGCTCCGGATGGCCAGGGACACCGTCTGGACGGTGACCTCATCGTCCACGCGGCCAATGCACTCCAGGCCCATCTGGCTGATCTCCTGGAAGGTGTGGCTCTCCTGACTGGGACGGTAAACATTTTCCAGATAGTAATACCGGCCGCAGCCGCCGGGCTCTACCTGGGCATTTTTGGCAATGGAGAGGGTCACATCCGGCTTCAGAGCCAGAAGCCGCCCGTCCAGATCCGTGAACGTGATGACCTGTTCGCTGGAGAGGAAACGGCGGTTCTCCTGGTAGAGACCGTACTCCTCAAAGCGGCCCATGCGGTATTGGCGGAATCCCGCTTCTTCATACAGTAAGCGCAGCTGCAGAGAGACCCGCTCCTGGGGACGCAGCATGTCGAGATCCAGTTCCATAAGGGAGATCCTCCTTGCCGGGGCGCCGCCCCGTGGTAATGCCATTCATTTTACTTTCTTTTGCTAATAAAGTAAAGTGATAATTCGCTACCATGAGAGATTTTCTGATTTGCACAAAGACGCGCCGCCTGACAGCGGCGTTCCGTGCCGTTATGCCAGTGTTTCCAATCGCCGGGCGGCGTTCAAGGCGCCTTCGGGAGCCGCGGCGTAGCCGGAGGTGCCGAATACCGCCTGCGTCAGCTGCCGGGCCTCCTCCCCGGCGGAACTGGTGAGGGTTTCTATGGCTGCCGCCAGAGCCTGAGCAAACCGGGAATCGGACAGTGTGCTGCTGTCGGGCCGTACCGCCGCAGCCATGTCGTAGAATCGTTCTGTCAGGCCTGCCACAGAAACTTCCTCCCAAAGCGGTGCGGTACGGCCCAGGCCGCTGTCACCCCACTGATCCAGCTCGTCGGGGGACAAGGTCCAGAGATTGGCCCAGCGGTCCCGCAGAGACGCGTCCATGGGAAAGAGGTCAATCTCGCCTGCGGCGGCAGCTTTCAGCAGCGCGGTCCCGTCGCCGAATACGGTCACCTCCGGCAGGTCGGAGAGGGTGCTGCCCTCATAGTGGTCTGCCAGCCAGAGATCCACGGCTTGGCGGCAGAGCAGAGAGTCTTCCCGCAGAACGCCCCAGCGGGCCCGGGTCAGTTCCTCCCAGGTCAGATCCCCGGCCCGGCCGGCCAAATTGCGGCCGTATTCTGTGGGAGCGGTGCAGATCAGGCCCTGATGGCCTGCCGCGGTCTGTCCGCTGCCGGTGTTCCAGTTTTCCAATTCTGTACCGCAGTCCTGAAAGGAGGGGCCGGAGAGCAGGATCACAGGGACATCCTCCGGCTGTTGGATCAGGTCCTGGACGGGGAAAAAGGCCAGATCCACGCTGCCCTGAGTCAGGGCCTGGGCCGTGGCGGCATGGGAGGAGCCAACCGTGATCCGGATCTCCCCGACAGTCACGCCCTGATCTGTCAATGCCTGCTGCAGCAGGGCCGGCAGGTTTTTGACCGCCTGACGCAGCGCATCGGCATCCTGCCCGTCACGGGAAATCTCCACAGCCAGGGTCTCCAGTGCCAGTGAATCGTTTTCCTCCTGAGGAGGCTCCTGAGCCGGGGCGCCCGCGCAGCCGGAGAGCAGCAGAGCGGCAGTTGTCAACAACAGGAAAACTCTTTTCATATATGCTCCTTTTCCGGGCGGCCGCTGGACTTTCCGGGGCCGCTTTGCTATGATGATCGTACTGATAGTGATTCTACCATTTTGCCGCCGTCCATGCAAGGGCGCCGCGGCCAAAGACGGAAAGGGAGGGACATTCCATGTACACACGCTCGGAAAACTGCCCCCGCAAGGACGTCAGCGTATGGGAGGGCAAGGGCCTGATCCACGTCAAGGATCTGACGGACAAGGAGGGCCTCTACGGTCATGGCCGCCTGTTCACCCATACGGTGGTGGATCCGGGCTGCTCCATCGGCTATCATACCCATGATCATGAGACGGAATTCTACTACATCATCAAGGGCGAGGCGGTGTTCAACGACAACGGTACCGAGGTGATCCTCCGGGCCGGGGATATCGGCGCCACCGGCTACGGCCAGGGACACGGCCTGGAAAACCGCACCGATGAGCCGGTGGAGATGATCGCGCTGATTATTACGGAGTAATCGTTTTCACGGCCTGAATTTGGAATCTTTGAACTTTTGACCTCCATTTTGTACAGAAAACAGCTGGTTTTGCATTGCGTTTTGCATATTGACAGCGGCTTTTAGCTGTTGGTATTATATTCTTGTACCCGTGCGAACACTGAACTACCGAATGGATTTGTGAACATATTTGAAGGAGGAGTTTATCATGAACACATTGTATCTGCCTGCTTGGAGCATCGGTCCCGACTGCTATAAGGAAGTCTATGACATCGCCCGTCCTTACGGCAAGAAGGTCGCCATCATCGGCGGTCACACCGCTCTGAGCAAGGCCATGCCCAAGCTGAAGGCTGCTCTGGAGGGTACCGATCTGGAGCTGGGCGAGCCCATCTGGTTCGGCGGCGAGGCCTCCTATGAGAACGCCGCCATGCTGGAAGCCATGCCCGAGGTGAAGGATGCCGACATGATCTTCGGCGTGGGCGGCGGCCGTGCCATGGATACCGCCAAGTGCGCCGCCGGCCACCTGAACAAGCCCATCTTCGCGTTCCCCACCCTGGCCTCCAACTGTGCCAGCTGCACCACTTTGTGCGTGATGTACTATCCCGACGGCGCCATGCGCGATCTGTACTATCCCAAGCGCTGCGCCATCCACACCTTCATGGACAGCGAGATCATCGCCAACTC
>CALWXI010000013.1 GCA_944385455.1 uncultured Oscillospiraceae bacterium
GGCAGGTCCTCTCCCTGCGGCATGTGGACCCGGAGGACATGGCCCAGGCCCAGGAAGAGCTCCTGGCCCGGGACCTTCCCAACTGGCTGCCCATCCTGTACGGCCTGACGGCCCTCTTCGGCGACGATCCAGAGGACCTCAAGGCCATCGACATCTGGGACGAGCAGATCTGGCTGCTCTGTAACCCCTCCCTGGGCCGGCACCTGAAGCTCCGGACGGTGCGGCTGGAGGCCATGGAGGCCCGGCGCAGCGAGGCGGGCGAGAAGCTCTTCCGCTGGCTGCGGCTCAACCAGTGGATCTCCGTCAAGGCCGTGGGATGGATCCCCCTGACCCTCTATGACAAGACTCAGTGGGGACCCAGCAAGAAGGCGGAGCGGGAGGCCTGGGTGATGGAGCACCTGGCCGGAAAGACCTGCTACGGCGGCGTGGACCTTTCCACCAGCAAGGACCTCACGGCCTTTGTGCTCCTCTTCCCTCCTCAGCTGGGACTGGAGACGGCAGTGCTGCTTCCATTCATCTGGCGGCCTGGCGGGACGGTGGCAGAGGCCGAACGGCGGGACCACGTCTCATACCGGGACTGGGAGCGGGCTGGCTTTTTGACGCTGTGCCAGGGCGACATCATCGACTACGGCGATGTGGAGAACACCATCCGGTGGGCCAAGGAAACCTTTGATTTGCAGATGGTGGGCTTCGACCCCTATCTGAGCCGGACCATCACCCAGCGGCTGGAGCCCATCGTGCCCATCATTGAGATCCCCCAGGATCTCAGGAACCTGTCGCCGGCCATGAAGGAGACAGAGGATCTCATGACCCGGCACCAGCTACTCCACGTCCACAACACCTGCTTCCGCTGGACCTTCGGCAATGTGCGGTGCTACGTGGACGGCAACGGCAACTGCAAGCCCATGAAGAACCGCTCCACAGGCCGCATCGACCCCACGGTGGCGTCCATCATCGTCGTGGCGGTGTGGATGATCGACCGAAACCGGAAGCCGGACCTGGCGGCGGCCATGGAGCAGCCGGGATTTAGTTTGTGACGTGTCCGGATCGGACACAGGAAGGAGGACCATGAAGGCATTGAAGAACGGGGTGGCGGCCTACGCTGCGGAGCTTGCGATGGCAGCTGGGGCGGCTCTGGTGAGCCTGGGCGCCGGGATGATCTATCTGCCTGCCGGCGTCATTGCCGCCGGCGCATTTCTGCTGGCGGGAGCCGTTCTCAGCTGTCTGGGAGGTGGTAGAGCATGAGCATCCGGAACGGCCTGCGGGCAGTGGCCCGGTCCCCCTCCGCACAAAAGGCGCTGACGGCAGGCGCGCTGGCGGCCGCCGGTTATCCGGTGACCGGCATCGACACCGGCGAGACCTTTGCCCGCAAGCTCAGCGCCGTGGACCGCTGCATTGAGCTTTTGTCCGACTCCATGGGCAAGCTCCCCTGCTTCATTATGGACAGCCGGACCCGGGAGCGGCAGCAGCTGCCGCTGCTGCAGCTGCTGAACGTGCGGCCCAATGAGGCCATGACCCCGTTTATCCGCAAGAAGGTCCTGGAGACCAGCCGCCAAGTCAACGGCAACGGCTACGACTGGATCCTTCGGAATCCCCGGACCGGCCGCATCGAGGAGCTGATCCCGGTGCCCGGGAACCTGGTGGAGCCCTGGCGGGATCTGGGCGGCCGGGTGTGGTACACGGTGACTCACCCATGGACCGGAGAGCCCATGGTGCTGCCCAACGAGGATATCTGTCATTACAAGGCGGCGACCCGGGACGGCCTCAAGGGCGTGGCCACGCTCCGGAGGGCCAGCGAGACCATTGCCTCCGCCAGAGCGCAGCAGCAGTACGAGCGCAGCTTCTACGAAAGCGGCGGACAGCCGTCCGGCGTGCTGCAGACCGACAGCGACCTGAACGGATATGCCAAGGGGCCGGACGGAAAGGTCCTCAAGCGGGAGGACGGGACAGCGGTGAAGCTGAAGGACCAGCTGCGCAGCGAGTGGGAAAAGGTCCACGCCGGACCCAGCAACAGCCACCGCCTGGCCATCCTGGATCTGGGCCTCAAATATACCCCCATCGCCGCAACCAACGCCGACGCCCAGTTTATCGAGAGCAAGGAGGTCTCTATCCGGGATATCGCCCGGTATTTCGGGGTTCCCCTCTACAAGCTCCAGGAGGGCAAGCAGGCCTACGGGAGCAATGAACAGAACGCCATCGAGTACGTGGTGGGCACGCTGCACCCCATCGTGACCCAGTACGAGGAGGAGATGACCTGGAAGCTGCTGCTCGAAAGCCAGGTGGACGCCGGGCTGGAGATCCGGATCAACATGATGGCGGAGCTGCGGGGCGACACGAGCGCCCGGAAGGATTGGTACAAGGCCATGAATGAGATCGGCGTGTTCTCCGTCAACGACATTGAGGAACTGGAGGACCGGCCCGCGGTTCCTGGTGGAGATGCCCGGAAGGCCAGTGTCAACTATGTGCCCCTAGAGGACTGGCCGGAGCTGAGCAGACTGCGGGCGGGGCTGCCCCAGGCAAGGGAGGAATGATATGGAGCAAATTAGGAAACAGGCGCGGATGCTGAAGGCTGCCCTGGATGAGAGCGAGCTGGCCCTCATCAATGC
>CALWXI010000014.1 GCA_944385455.1 uncultured Oscillospiraceae bacterium
CGTCGTATTGACCGAAGTTCAGGCCGCCGTAATCCTGCAGCAGCGTGCGGATCAGCTGGCAGACGCCCATGGTGCCGCCGGTGTACAGGCTCAGCGGCACGATGAACAGGTTCAGCGCGGCGGCGGCAATGAACTCGCCCGCCACTGCCGCGATCAGCCGTAGGGTGTGGTTGTGAAAGGTGTTGTACAGCATATGGAATTTCCCTCCCGCGCATCATGCGTCCTAGGGCTTAGGATGCCCTTCTCAGGCCATTATACGGGGTGGAAGAGAAAACCTCAAGAGGAAAATCCGGGCGCTTAAAGACTGTAGCGCAGGCACCGGTACAGCCGCTGCCTGGCCCGGCGGATGGTCCGGGATATGGTGGAGCAGTTGACGCCCAGCCGCGCGGCGATCTGGGGCATGTTCAAGCCCTGATCGTAATACAGCGCCAGTACTTCCTGCTGCCGGGGCGTCAGCTCCTGCTCCCGGGCCAGGCGCAGGTTCCGGTGCAGCCGGGTCAGCAGTTCGGAGTTGTCGCAGGCGTTGTTCTGCAGCCAAATGGTCATGTCCGCCAGCCACTGGCCGCCCCGGATGTCAACGTTTCTGGCCAAGCGTTTCCCTCCTTCCGTCATAGTAGTGGGCGGTGAGGCGGGTCATCTCCCGCATGTCCCGCCACATGGGCAAAAGCTCTCGGATGCGGCGGCCCAGTGCCTCCGCCTCCTCCGGGTCTGCCCCCGTCTGGGCCGTCCGCAGCTCCAGTATGCGCAGGCGGATCCGCTCGGCCCCTTCCGCGTATACCGCGGAGAGCTCCAGCAGCGTCATGGCCGTGCCTCCTTTCCCCGGATCTCCCGGCAGGGGGCCAGCTCCTGCCGGGCAAACTCCCCCAGACAGGCCGCGCACACCCGTGCGCCGTTGCAGGCCCAGTATTCCTCCCCTATGGCGATCTCCCGCCCGCACAGCGTGCAGAGCAGAGGATGCCGCCTGGTGCGGCAATGCGTGCTGCGCAAGGACAATCCCTCCTCCAAAAAAATAAAAAAACCTGTTGACAAAACGCGAGGCATCTGGTAAGATAAATCCTGCTGTTGGAACTGCTGGTGTAGCTCAGCTGGTAGAGCAGCTGATTTGTAATCAGCAGGTCGGGGGTTCGAATACGTCCACCAGCTCCAAATTGAATATGGGGGAATTCCAGAGCGGTCAAATGGGGCAGACTGTAAATCTGTTGCCTTCGGCTTCGGTGGTTCGAATCCACCTTCCCCCACCAATCGGAGCAGGTGTCTCACTTGCTCCGATTTTTTTGTGCCTGGGGGGAACAGTGTCCCCTAGATCCGCGCGTATTGCCGGGACACAAAAAACTTGTCTGCTTTTGTAAAACTCACAAATTTCCTGTGAACAAGGATACCATAACACAAGATTTCTGTAAAGTCAATGGTTTTTTACAAGAAATTTGTGAATGCAGAATTGACAGCAGAGGAAAAATCCGATAGGATAAAGAAAAAGACCAGAGGAGGGCTGCGTATGGGATTCGGACAGCGGATACAGGAACAGCGCGAGGCGCTGGGCTTGTCCCGGCCGGAGCTGGCAGCGCAGCTGGGGGTGACTCCCTCGGCGGTGAGCAATTATGAGCGGGAGATCAGCTTTCCCAAGGCGGAAGTGCTGCTGCGGCTGTTCGACTGTCTGGACACGGAACCCAACGTCCTCTTTCGGGACAGCTTCCGCGGCAGGAGCAGGAACCTGACCCGGGAGGAAGCGAAGCTGCTGGAGCAGTACCGGACGCTGCCCCACCAGGGGCGGGAGGCCCTGCGCTCCGTGGCGGAGGCGCTGTGCGCCTGCCGGACAGAGACGGAGGAACCCGCCGCGGAGCCCCGGGTGATCCCGCTGTACCGAAGCCCTGCGGCGGCGGGCTATGCCGCGCCGGTATTCGGGGAGGACTTTGACTATCTTCCGGTGACGGACCAGGTTCCGGACGCGGCGGAGTTCGCCGTGCGCATCCAGGGAGACTCCATGGCCCCGTGGATTGCCGACGGATCGGTGGTGTATGTGAACCGGGACCCCTTGCGGGCGGGAGATGTGGGCGTGTTCTGCGTGGACGGCGAGATCTTTTGCAAGCAGTACTACAAGGACCCGGCGGGGGTGGTGTATCTTTTCTCCCTGAACCGGGCCCGGGCGGACGCGGACCTGGTGCTGACGCCTACCGGAGGCCGGACTCTGGCCTGCTTCGGCCGGGTGATCCTCCGGGCGCCGCCTCTTCCGGGACGGGTGTGAACGCAGAGAAGCTCCTCCGCCGTCTTGGACGGCGGAGGAGCTTCTCTGCAGGTTGTCCGGAGCGGCTTCACACCGTGAAGCCGCCATCGGCGGTGAGGACCTGACCGGTGAGGAAGGAGGCCCGATCCGAGACCAGGAAGGCCACGGCGTGGGCCACTTCCTCCGGAGTGCCCAAGCGGCCCAGCGGGGTCTCCTCCGCCAGCATGTCCCGGGTCTTTTCATCCAGGGAGCGGAGCATGTCCGTTTCGATGCAGCCCGGGGCCACGGCGTTGACCCGGATGCCCGAGGGGGCCAGTTCCAATGCCAGGGAGCGGGTCAGGCCCACGACGGCTGATTTCGTGCAGGCATAGGCCACCTCGCAGCTGGCGCCGCGGAGGCCCCAGATGGAGGCCATATTTACGATGCAGCCCCGTTTTTCATGGAGCATGTGGGGCAGGACGGCCAGACAGGCGTTCCGGGCACCGGTGAGGTTCACCGCCAGCATCCGCTCCCATTCTTCGTCCGCCATGTCCTGAAAGAGGCCCTGGGCGGAGATCCCGGCGTTGTTCACCAGTACTTCCACCGGCCCCAGCTGCGATTCCACGTCCCGGACCATGGCCTCCACCTGGCTCCGGTCCGCCACATCCGCCGGGAAGGCCGCTGCCCGCCGGCCCTCCGCTGTCAGAGCCGCAGCCAGGTCCAGGGCCTCCCGGGGATGGCGGAGATAGTTCACGGCCACGGAGAAGCCTGCCCGGGCCAGTTCCGCCGCCACGGCCCGGCCGATGCCCCGGGAGGCGCCGGTGATCAATGCCACCTGTTGATTCATAGAGGATCCTCCTTGTGGAAGGCCGCCGGAAATGCGGGGCCAAATCGAAAAATGCGGGGCCAAATCGAAAAAGGTGTTGACAAAACGGGAAAAGCCATATATAATATATTTGTTCCGCTTCGGACGATTAGCTCAGCTGGCTAGAGCACCTGCTTGACGTGCAGGGGGTCACAGGTTCGAGTCCTGTATCGTCCACCAAATTCCTCAGAGTCGCAGGGCTTTGGGGAATTTTTTTATTTGAGTCCGTCGTGCCGGCGAACTCGCCTTTTTTATCCTACATCATGTTCGTCCCGCGGTCAACGGCCTTTTCTGCTCCTGGGCAGGGCGGCGGGACAATCTGTGGGATGCCACAAAAGTTTGCCGCCGGAACGGATCACGGCGGTGGAGAATGTCCGTTGTATTGCGGGGATGGAACCGGTATAATGAACATTAAAAAATCTGCCGGGAAGAGGTGGCGCGTATGCTGACACTGGATATGATACTGGAGGCCCAGGCCTCACTGCGGGGAATTGCCCGGCACACGCCGCTGGATCCGGCGCCCAGACTCGGCGAGAATGTGTACATCAAGGCGGAGAATCTCCAGCTCACCGGCGCGTTCAAGCTGCGGGGCGCCTACAACAAGATGCTGTCCCTCTCTCCGGAGGAGGCGGCGCGGGGAGTCATCGCGTGCTCCGCGGGCAACCATGCACAGGGCATCGCCTACTCCGCCGCCCGTCTGGGCATCCGGTCTGTGATCTGCATGCCCGCCGGCGCCCCCCTCAGCAAGATCGAGGCCACCCGTGCCTACGGGGCGGAGGTGGTGCTGGTGCCCGGCGTGTATGACGACGCCGCCCGGGAGGCTGAACGGCTTACCCGGGAGCACGGCTATACCTTCGCCCATCCCTTCAACGATCCGGCGGTGATCGCCGGGCAGGGGACCATCGGCCTGGAGATCCTGGAACAGCTGCCGGACGTGACGCAGGTGGTGGTGCCCATCGGCGGCGGCGGGCTCATCAGCGGCATCGCCTACGCCGTCAAGCATCTCAAGCCCTCCTGCCGGGTCATCGGCGTCCAGGCAGAGGGCGCTCCCTCCATGGAGCATTCCGTCCGCCAGGGCCGTCCGGTGGAGCTGGAGCGGGTGTCCACCATCGCCGACGGCATCGCCGTCAAGCGGCCCGGGGACCTGACGTTCCAGCTGTGCCGGGAGTATGTGGACGAGATCGTCACCGTGGCGGAGGACGAGATCGCCTCGGCCATCCTGGCGCTGATGGAGGTGCAGAAGACCGTGGCGGAGGGGGCGGGCGCCACACCGGTGGCGGCCTGCATGTTCCGCAAGGTGGATACCTCCGCGGGCAAGACGGTGTGCGTGGTCTCCGGCGGCAACGTGGACGTCACCACGCTGTCCCGGGTCATCACCAAGGGCCTTTCCAAGGCCGGCCGGCTGGTGGAGATCACCACCAAGCTGGAGGACAAGCCGGGCAGCCTCCTGCAGCTTCTGCAGGTGCTGGCGGACACCGGCGCCAACATCGTCAATATCAACCACGTCCGGGAGGCCCAGCGCTCCGACGTGGGGGCCTGCATCGTCACCATGGTGCTGGAGACCCGCAACAGTGCCCACGTGGCAGAAATTCGGGAAAAGCTCTGCTCCCGGAACTATCCCCTGCTGTAAATGCAATCAGAAGCCCCGGCGGCACAGACACTGTGCCGCCGGGGCTTCTATATGCCCTCAGGCACCGCACTCCAGCGAGATGCGGTTGAACATATTCAGAATGTCGTCCATAGAGGTGGCGGCCTTCTCAGCCCCGGAGCGGTCCATCACCACATGGCCCCGGCTCATCATCAGGATCCGGTCGCCGTACTCCGCGGCGTAACGGAGGTTGTGGGTGACCATCATGGCGGTGAGCTGCTTTTCCCGCACCACCCGGTCGGTGAGCTCCATGATGACCTCCGCGGTCTTGGGGTCCAGGGCGGCGGTGTGTTCGTCCAGGATCAGGAAGCGCAGGGGGGTCAGGGTGGCCATCAGCAGCGCCACCGCCTGGCGCTGGCCGCCGGAGAGAGCGCCCATCTTCACGTCCAGCTTATCCTCCAGGCCCAGCCCCAGGGACTGGAGCTGCTGGCGGTAGAAGTCCCGGCGCTTTTTGTTGACGCCCCGGCCCAGGCCGAAGGAGCGGCCCTTGTTGTCCGCCAGGGAGAGGTTTTCCAGCATGGTGAGGTTGGGACAGGTGCCCGCCGCCGGGTCCTGATAGACCCGGCCCATGGCGGCGTAGCGCTGGTAGTCCTTCTGCCGGGCGATGCTCTTCCCGTCCACCAGCACGTCGCCGCCGTCGGTGGGGATGGAGCCGCAGATTATGTTCAGAAGGGAGGTCTTGCCGCTGCCGTTGCTGCCCACGATGGAGACGAACTGTCCGTCGGGCACGGTGAGGGAGAAGTCCCGGAAGAGGCACTGCTCCGTGACGGTGCCGGGATTGTAGATCTTGGTGATATCGCGGATCTCAAGCATGGATGATCGCCTCTCCCTTCCGGCCGGACAGCACCAGCACCAGCAAAAACAGCGCCGCGGTGGCCAGCTTCATCATATTGGCGGGCAGTCCCGCGTTCAGCGCCGCCTGGATGCAGAGCTTGTAGAGGATGCTGCCCGCAATGACGGCGGTGGTGCCGGCGGGGGTGGCCAGATACCGCAGCGCCCCCGCGCCCCGCATGGCCCGGGCCAGGGGGGAGGCGGCATAGAAGTTCATCAGCGACACGCCGATGATGACTGCCGCCAGACCGTATACCAGCTGGCCGGTGCCCATGGTGGCGGAGAAACTGCGCTGCTCGTGGCACACCACGCAGCCGCCCAGGGCCACCAGGGCGTTGGAGAGCATCAGCCCCATCACTTTCACCA
>CALWXI010000015.1 GCA_944385455.1 uncultured Oscillospiraceae bacterium
GTAAAGGAGGAGACGTATGGACCCCTATATCGGCAAAATGCTGGATAACCGCTATGAGATCCTGGAGCGCATCGGCACCGGCGGCATGGCGGTGGTCTACAAGGCCAAGTGCCATCGTCTCAACCGACTGGTGGCCATCAAGATCCTGAAGGCGGATCTCGCCCAGGACGCGGATTTCCGCCGCCGCTTCAACGCGGAGTCTCAGGCTGTGGCACAGCTCTCCCATCCCAATATCGTCTCGGTATACGATGTCTCCCGGGGCGGCGATACCGAGTATATCGTCATGGAGCTCATCGACGGCATCACATTGAAGCAGTACATGGAAAAACGCGGCCAGTTGAACTGGCGGGAGTCTCTGCACTTCATCACACAGATCATGCGGGGACTCTCCCATGCTCACAGCCGGGGCATCGTCCACCGGGACATCAAGCCCCAGAATATCATGGTCCTGCGGGACGGCAGCGTGAAGGTGGCTGATTTCGGGATTGCCTGTCTGGAAAATGCTTCTCAGACCCTGACGCAGGAAGCCCTTGGTTCTGTGCATTATATATCTCCGGAGCAGGCCAGGGGCGACCGGACGGATGCCCGCAGCGATATCTACTCCGCCGGTGTGGTGCTCTATGAGATGCTGGCCGGCCGGCTGCCGTTTGAGGGCGATTCCGCCGTATCCGTGGCCATTCAGCACCTGAGCTCTATCCCGCTGGCACCCCGGGAGATCAATCCCGACATCCCGGAGCAGCTGGAGCTGATCTGCATGAAGGCCATGTCTCCGGATCTGGAGCGTCGGTATCCCTCGGCGGATGCCATGATCGCCGACCTGGAGGCTTTCCGCAAGAATCCCGGCGTAAGCCTGGACTTTGAACTCTCTGATCTGCGTCCGCAGGAGCCGGATGAACCCACTCAGCTGCTGCGGCCTCAGGCAGTCCACGCCTCTTCCAGCCGGCCGTCTCCTTCCCGGGAGCGCCGCCGGGAGTACGAAGAGTATGAAGAGCCGCCCCGCCGCAGGAAAAACCAGACCCAGCGGACGCTGCTGGTGGTGGCGGGCGTAGTGGCGGCGCTGCTGTTGGTGGTGGTCCTGTTCAAGTCCATCCTGGCATCCTTCAACGCGCCCTCTCAGGACTCTTTCGTGGTGCCAAGCGTTCTGGACAAGACCATTGCCGAGGCCTCTGCCATGCCGGAGGTTTCCGGGATTTTCGAGCTTCAGGATATGGGTACGATATACAGCGACGAGTATCCGGAGGACTCCATCGCCAAACAAGAGCCTGCCGCCGGAGAGTATCGGAAGGGCGACAATACCGTCATCAAGGTGTGGGTCAGTGCCGGTGAGGAAGTGGGGGAGATGCTGGACATCACCAATATGACCGTGGCCCAGGCCAACGCGAAGCTCAAGTCGCTGCTGGAAGAATACGACATCCCACAGCTGGAAGAGCCTCCGGAGGAGGAATGGATCTATCACGATACAGTGGAAGCCGGCTTCATCATCTCCTCGGATCCCGCGGAGGGGGAGGAGCTGAAAAAGGGAGACACCATCTCCGTGGTGGTGAGCAAGGGCAAGGAGATCAAGGAGTATCCCGTGCCCCAGTTCGTGGGCCAGACGCTGGACAGTGTCCTGGCCCAGCTGGAGAGCCTTGGCCTCAAGTGTGATCCCGCCACCGATGTTACATTGGTGGACAGCAATGAACCCGGCGGAACCATCATCTGGCAGAGCATCCCTCTCAATGACATCTATCAGGAAGGGGATACCATCAAGTTCCAGGTCAGCTCCGGGCTGGCCAGTGTCACCATCGTACAGTTCTATGATCTGCCCCAGGACGGACGGGAGAGCATCCACGTCCAGGTCTACGTGGGCAGCGAGGATACGCCGCAGTACGATGATACGGTGGATGCCTCCGAGGGACATGTGAAGGTACTGCTCACCGGAAGCGGGACCCAGGACGTGAAGGTCTACTTTGACGGTGTACTGGATCAGGGCCAGGGCGGACCCACGGTGTTTGAATGATGGAGGGCCGGATCCAGAAGGCCCTCAGCGGCTTCTACTATGTGAATACCGGAGAAGAACTCCTCACCTGCCGGGCTCGGGGAAAGTTCCGCAGGGAGGGAATCTCCCCGCTGGTAGGGGACCGGGTGGCGGTCCGGGAACTGGGAAACGGCGAGGGCTTTGTGGAGAAGATCCTGCCCCGGCGCAATGCCTTTTCCCGGCCCGCTGTGGCCAATATCGACCAGCTGGTAATCATTGCCTCCGGCGCGATACCCCGGACCGATCCCTTCCTCATCGACCGGGTGGCGGCCATTGCGGCCCTGAAGCACTGTGATGTGGTAATCGTACTGAACAAATGTGATCTGGACAGTGCGGAGGATCTTTACCGGATCTACCGTGCCGCAGGCTTTCCCACCGTCCGCGTCAGCGCGGAGACCGGGGATGGCCTGGAGGAGCTCAAGCCCTTGATTGATGGGAAGCTATCTGCCTTTACAGGAAATTCCGGCGTTGGGAAATCCAGCATCCTCAACGCCTTAGACCCGGAATTTCATCTGAAGGTGGGCGAAGTCAGCGACGCTCTTGGCCGTGGCCGCCACACCACCCGGCATGTGGAGCTCTATCGCCTTGCCTGCGGCGGGGAAGTGGTGGATTCTCCGGGGTTTTCCTCCTTCGAGACGGAGGAGCTGAATCTGGAGCTCAAGCAACACCTGCCGGAGACCTTTCGGGAGTTTGCTCCTTATCTGGATCAGTGCCGGTTTGTGGGCTGCAGCCATACCCGGGAGAAGGGCTGTGCCGTGCTGGAAGCGGTACGCCTGGGTGAGATCCAGAAGAGCCGTCACGAAAGCTACCTGCGGCTTTATGAGGAGCTCAAGCCCCTGCGGGATTGGCAGGAACGGAAAAAATAACGCTGCCGCCGGACGTATCTGCGTCCGGCGGCTTTTTTGCACCCGGGACGGGCCGGGGCGCGTATACTGTGGCAGAGGAAAGGAGGCGTGGGACGCATGTTTCGTGGCGGCGGTGGATGCTGGATCCTGGGGATCATCTCGGTGGCGCTGGGGGCGGGCATTTTGATCGCGGCAATTTTTCCGGTGGGCGCGCTGTTGTTCCTGGTGGCGTTTTTGCTGATCGCGTGCGGCTGCGCCTGCTGCAGGCGATGAAAGGAGGGGTCCGATGAATATCGTGGTGTGGAAGTCCCCCAAGGCTCTGCGGGGGATCCTGCGGCGGCTGTTCGGCGTGAAGGCTGAGCGCTGACGGCGATACTATACATAAGCGGCGCCGTTCCGGCATAGAGTGTGAACAAGGACAGCCGGAAAGGAAGGGCCTTTGCATGGAACTGGAAATGAAAACCACAAGCCTGGGCGCCTATGAGGCGGGGGAGACCTGACATTGACCCAGGAGGAGACCGCGGAGACGATCGTGCCGGACTACTGCCCCGACATCGCGCGGATCATCCGCACGGACGGCAGCATTTTCCTGCACAGCCGGGAGCTGCGGGACG
>CALWXI010000016.1 GCA_944385455.1 uncultured Oscillospiraceae bacterium
CCAAGAGCAACAGCGTGGAGGTCATGAAGCTCTTCGCCAAGTACATCCAGGCCATCCTGGACGGCGAGGTGAATGTCCACAACGGCTACATGGGGTTGTTCGGCATCACCCAGGAGGAGCTGGACCACACTCCCATCGCTCTGGACAACCGGTCCTATACCGCCTATATGCTCAGCGTGGCCTACAAGGGCGGGGAGGCCGAGGTGCTCACCGCCATCCTTTCCTGCGCCTACAGCTACGAGGTCATCGCCCGCCGGATCGTGGAAGAGCGGCCCGACGCGCCGGATCATCCGCTGTACGGCAGATGGGTGCGCGGGTACATCACAGAGCGCTACACCGGCAACAACGTGATTCTGAAGGACATGCTGGAGCGGCTGACGGCGGACTATACCGAGGCCCAGCTGCGCAATCTGGAGGATATCTTCGCCGCCTGCTCCCGATATGAGTCCGCCTTCTGGGACATGGCCTGGGAGGAGCGGGACTGAGTATCCGCACCCGGGAAGGGGGAGGCGCGCCGCAAAGGCGGCTTTCAAAAAAATACGCGCCGCAGCGGCGCGAACGATGAGATCCCGGCGGAAGATCCGCCGGGATCTTTTTGCCGTTAAAAGGAAATATATGTTAAATATTCAAAAAGACGGCGGATTTGCCGCTGGGATTTAAGCTTGGTTTTAACTTCCTCCCCTATGCTTGGAGCATCAAAATTAGGAAAGGAATCAGACATCATGGAAGAAGCACTGCAGACCCGGGAGGCGGAACAGAAGGAGAATGCTCCCCGGTTCCGGCTGAAAAAGCCGAAAAAAAAGACCGTGGCTTTGCTGCTGGCGGCGGTGCTGGTGCTCTGCGCCGGCGGTATGGCTCTTCGGAGCATGGGCGGCCAGCAGGCGGAGGCCGCCGCAGTCTATCAGGAAGCATCGGTGGAGACCCGGGATATCACCAATTCCCTCAGCTCCAGCGGGACCCTCCAGCCCGCAGATTCCTACACGGTGACCACGCTGGTCTCCGGCGAGGTGCTCAGCGACACCTTTGAGGAGGGGGATCTGGTGGAAGAGGGACAGCTGCTCTACACCCTGGATTCCTCTGATGCCGCCACCAGTCAGACCCAAGCACAAAACAGCGTCGCCCAGGCTGAGAAAAGCTATGCGCAGGCGCTGGAGGCCAAATACCCCACCGCGGATCTCAGCGGAACCATCAGTGAGGTGTATGTAAAAAACGGCGAGAGCGTTTCCTCGGGCACGGAACTGCTGCGCATTGTGGGAGATGACGACCTCTATTTCAATTTCCTCTTCACCTACGCCGACAACAGCGACTTCTACATCGGGCAGAGCGCCACCATTTACATCAACGGCATGGCGGGCACGCTGTCCGGAACGGTGACGGAGGTGTCCAGCGGAACCACTGCCTCGGACAACGGCAAGCAAGTCACCACCGTCCGGGTGAAGGCGGCCAATCCCGGCCTCATCACCTCCAGCTACACCGCCAGCGCCGCCATCGGCAATTACATCAGCTACGGCACTGTGCCGGTGGAGATGGGGGAGGTCAGCGTGGTGACGGCCACCACTTCCGGCAAGGTGACGGATCTCGACTGGCTGGCCGGCGATTCCATCTCCAGCGGCGACCGGATCTGCACCATCACCGGCACCAGTGTGGACGATCAGATCGACAACGCCCAGATCAGCCTGAACAATGCCCAGACCACCCTGCAGAACGCCCAGGATAATCTGGAGGATTATCAGATCACTGCGCCCATCTCCGGTACCGTCATCACCAAGACGGCCAAGGCCGGCGACAAGATCGAGGGCGGTTCCTCCGGGACGCTGTGCACCATCTACGACCTGAGCTATCTGGAAATGACCATGAACATCGACGAGCTGGACATCAGCTCCGTGGCAGTGGGGCAGACGGTGAATATCACCGCCGACGCCGTGGAGGGCCAGACCTACACCGGCACGGTGACCAAGGTGTCCGTGGCAGGCACCACCTCCGGCGGCATCACCACTTATCCCGTCACCGTCCGCATCGACGAGACCGACGGACTCCTGCCCGGCATGAATGTAGACGCAGAGATCATTCTGGAGCAGGCCAGCGGCGTCATGGCCATTCCCAATGGCGCGGTGAACCGGGGCAGCACCGTCCTCATCACCGCGGACTCCCCCAGTGCCGTCAACGCGCTGGATCAGGAAGCGCCGGAGGGTTATGTCTACGTCTCCGTGGAGACCGGCGTCAGTGACGACAGCTATATCCAGGTCCTCTCAGGACTGCAGGAGGGCGACGTCGTGGCCTATCTCCAGACATCCTCCGGCAGCTCCGGCACAATGATGGGCGTCACGATGGCCGGGGGGATGCCCGGCGGCGGAGGCGGTATGCCTTCCGGCGGAGGAATGCCCGGCGGCGGGATGGGCGGCGGCCCGGGAGGCTTCTGAGATGAGCGCCCTCATTGAATTCCGCGACGTGTGCAAGACCTATCAGATGGGTGACACGCTGATCCGGGCCGCGGACCACATCTCCCTGCAGGTTCAGGAGGGAGAGTTTGTGGCCATCGTGGGCCAGTCGGGATCCGGCAAATCCACCTGCATGAACATCATCGGCTGCCTGGATGTCCCCACCTCCGGCACCTATCTGCTGGGCGGCCAGGATGTGGGAAAGATGAACAAAAACCAGCTGGCGGAGGTCCGCAACAAGATGCTGGGTTTCATTTTTCAGCAGTATAATCTCTTGCCCAAGCTGACGCTGCTGGAGAATGTGGAGGTACCGCTGATGTATGCCGGCATGCCCAAGGCCGAGCGGAGGGAACGGGCCAAGCTGGCGCTGGAGCTGGTGGGCCTGGGCGACAAGCTCCGGCACAAGCCTTCCCAGCTCTCCGGCGGCCAGCAGCAGCGGGTGTCCATCGCCCGGGCCCTGGCGGGAGAGCCGGCGGTGATCCTGGCGGATGAGCCCACCGGCGCTCTGGACTCCCACACCGGCCGGGAGGTGCTGACAATGCTCCAGCAGCTCCATGCCGCGGGGAATACCGTGGTTCTCATCACCCATGACAATTCCATCGCCGTCCAGGCCCAGCGGATCATCCGTCTGGAGGACGGCCGGGTAATCTACGACGGTGACGCCCACGATCCCCAGGCAGTGGTGACGCCGGGCGCCGCCGGTCTGGGCATGGGAAGGGAGGCGGGCGCATGAGTCTTGCGGAGACGTTTCAGCTGGCCGTCAAGAACATTCTGGGCAGCAAGATGCGCACCTTTCTCACCATGCTGGGCATCATCATCGGCGTGTGCGCGGTGATCGTGATTGTGGGTCTTGGCAACGGCATGCGGGGCTATATCGAGGAGAGCTTCGCCGACATGGGCACCGACACCCTGACGGTGATGATTGTGGGCCGGGGCTCGTCCCGCAGCGTCTCCGAGGAGGAGATGTACCAGCTGGTGGCGGACAATGCCGATACCCTCAAGCAGATCTCCCCCACCGTCACCATGTCGGGTTCCGTGAAGATCGGATCCGACACGCACTCCACGGCCTCCATTACCGGTGTCAGTGAGGACTACTTCTCGATGAAGGGATACACCGTGGCCCAGGGCCGCGGACTCCAGTATACGGATGTGGCGGACCGGAAAAAGGTATGCGTGGTGGGCCAGTATCTGAATATGGCCTACTTCGGCGGGAATGCCGTGGGCCAGACCCTGAAGATCGGCGGCACCACCTTCACCGTGGTGGGCGTGCTGGAGATGCAGGACACGGAACTGGAGGAGGGCGGCAGCGACGACTGCGTCTATGTCCCCTACTCCACCGCCTCCCGGCTGAGCTATTCCGGCACCCTCTCCAATTATACGCTCACGGTTCAGGACACGGACCGCATCTCCGAGGCCAAGGCTCTGGTGGAGGAGAAGCTCTATGCCATTTTTTCCGATGACGACGCCTACACCGTCGCCAGCATGGCGGAAATGGTAGAGGAGATGAACAACATGGTGAACATGATCATCTACATCCTGGCGGGCATCGCCGCAATCTCTCTGGTGGTGGGCGGCATCGGCATCATGAACATCATGCTGGTATCCGTCACGGAGCGGACCCGGGAGATCGGTATCCGCAAGGCTCTGGGCGCCAAGGAGAGCGCCATCATGCGCCAGTTCGTCATTGAGGCGGCCACCACCTCCTCCCTTGGCGGCGTACTGGGCATCGGTCTGGGTTACGCCCTCTCCGCCGCCGCCACCTCGGTGGTGGCCAGCGTCATGCCGGATACGCCCATCACCGTCTCTCCCACGCTGCTGGCGGTGGCGGTGGCCTTCTGCGTGTCCACCGGCATCGGCATCATCTTTGGTTATCTGCCCGCCAAAAAGGCGGCGCTGCTGAATCCCATCGACGCCCTGCGATATGATTGACGACAAAGAAAGCGCCCCGCTCCGTTTTGGAGCGGGGCGCGGACTGTTTCTCATTCCGCCAGGCGGCGCAGCAGCGCGATCTCCGCTGCGTAGCCGGGCAGTTCGTTGGGTGTCTCCAGACAAAAAGGCAGGTTCCGCAGCGCCGGATGGCGCACCACTCTGGCCAGAGCCTCCGTACCGATGCAGCCCTCTCCGATGCGGGCGTGGCGGTCCTTGCGGCTGCCGGGAGGATTGAGACTATCGTTGAGATGGACGGCCTTCAAACGGGAAAGACCCACCACCCGGTCGAATTCCGTGAGGACGGCATCGAGATCCCCGATCAGATCATATCCGGCGTCGGAGACGTGGCAGGTGTCCAGACAGACCCCCACCTTCTCCGCCAGTTCCACCTGGTCCAGGATCTCCCGCAGGTCCTGGAACCGGCCGCCCACCTCGCTGCCCTTGCCGGCCATGGTCTCCAGCAGGACGGTGGTAGTCATCCCGGGCCAGAGGGCGGCGTTCAGCGCCCGGGCGATGTGGGCGGCACCTGCCGCGGTCCCCTGGCCCACATGGCTGCCAGGATGGAAGTTGTAGTACTGTCCCGGCAGCAGCTCCATGCGGTGCAGGTCGTCGGAGAGCACTTCCCGGGCAAAGCTCCGCCGCTCTTCATCTGCGGCACAGAGATTCAGGGTGTAGGGGGCGTGGGCAATGATGGGAGCAAACGCCTTCTCCCGCAGCAGCGCTGTCAGCGCGGCGGCGTCGGCGGGGTCGGCTTCCCTGGCCCGGCTTCCCCGGGGATTGCGGGTAAAAAACTGAAAGGTATCCGCTCCGATGTCCAGGGCCTGCCGCCCCATTGCGGCAAAGCCCCGGGCGGAGGAGAGATGACATCCGATGTGCAGCATGGCGGGCCTCCTTGCGTGGCAGCATGTAATATGCTCAGTATATCACGCTCTGCGGCGGCCGTCCCGCGTAAATGCAACACCTCAGGCGGTCCGGGCTGTTTCCGGCGACTGCGCGGCATCCGCGATGTACAGCGCCTCCGCCTGCTGCTGGGCCTCCAGAAGGCGCTGGCGCAGCTGGCCCAGGGCCTCTAGGGTATCGGTGATGGTGTTGAACAGCAGCAGATATTCCTTGGAAATGGGTTCCATAGTGCACGTCCTTTCTCAGTGAACACAAGATGTGGAAGCTTCTACGGGTATCATACACAAAATCAAGAGCGGTTCCTGTCCCATTTTGTCGAAGGGCCCGGAAATTCCCGAAAGTTTGCAAAACAGCAGCGAGGGACGGCGGATCCCGGCGCAGGCGGCGCGTTTTTGTCGGGTCTTGCTCCGGAAAAGCGGATGGTGTTATAATGACACCATTGCAGTCCGTCCTTCGGCCCGGCGGGATGCGGAGGCGGCCGACTTGTTGGGAGGTAACGAGATGAACGTAGTGGTGATCGACGGGCAAAGCGGCCGGATGGGCCAGCTGTTTGTGGAACGGGCCGTGGCCGCGGGACTGCCCTGCCGGATCACGGCGGTGGGGACCAACGCCATTGCCACTTCCGCCATGCTCAAGGCAGGGGCGGAGGCCGGAGCCACTGGAGAGAACGCGGTGCTGGTGGCCTGCCGCGGCGCGGATGTCATTGCCGGCCCCATCGGCATCCTGGCGGCGGACTCCCTTATGGGGGAGATCACCCCCGCCATGGCGGTGGCGGTGGGCAGCAGTCCGGCCAAGAAGCTGCTGCTGCCGGTGAATCATTGCAACAATTTGGTGGCGGGGACCCAGTCCCTGTCCCTCTCACGCCTGATGGACGAGGCGGTGGAGCTTCTGCGGTCCCTGTGCGGCCAGGGCTGACGCGCGGGAGCGGATGGACCGGCCGTCCCGGGTCCCGCTGCCGCGGCGCCGGAAAGGAGGTTCTCCATGGAACAGATCACACATGAGCTCCGCCCGCGGGACAATCGCACCCGGGAACAGCTTTGCGCTGCGCTCAAATCCCTCCTTTGCACGAAGCCCTTGGACCAGATCCGGGTCCGGGAGGTAGCGGAGCGGTGCGGTATGCGGCGGCAGAGCTTTTACTATCACTTTACCGATGTATACGCACTGTTTGAATGGTCCGTGGACCGGGAGCGGGACCGGCTGCGCCGCAGACAGGAGCGGTGTTTCACCGGCCGGCAGGCCTTGAGGAGTCTGATGCGCTGCATAGAGGAGGAGCGTCCATACTATTTGGCCCTGCGGTCCGACCGCCGTCCCGGACAGCTCCAGCGGGTGCTGCGGGGCGCGGCGGAGGATCTGGCGGGACAAATGACGGTTTATTACGCCCGCCGCGCCGGCGGGGAGCTTTCACAGGAGGCGCTCCGGCGGCGGACGGAAGTGGGGACCGGCATCCTGCTCGCTCTGCTGGACGCATGGCTGAGCGGACAGCTGGAGCGGCCGGAGCAGCTGTACGATACCTGGGAGGAGTGGATGCGTCAGGCGGCGCTGGGTGAGGCCTGGCAGAACCAATGCGTGTGAAAATCCTGAATGAAGCGGGTGGGAAGATTCCCACCCGCTTTTTTTGCCGATTTTGACACTTTCGGCAAAAGTGTCGCAATTTCGACGAACTGCCGGTATGTGACGGTTTTGAGAAATTCTGGTCTGTGATACGATTGCCGCAAGTGCCATAGGCGGGAGGGATTTGGCTTTTGGAGTGATCATGATTTTGGAAAAATTAAGGTATGTGGTGATGCTGCAGAGCCAGCTGGGGCCCCGGGCGGGAGAGCTGGTGCTGCAGGAAGAGTCCGGCGTGGTGTCGGGCTATTTCAATCTGGCGGGCCATCGCAACGGATTTTCCGGCAGCGTGGTGGAAGCGGGAAAATATCTCATTACCGGGGCGCTGGGTCCTGCGGCGGACAGCGAGCCTTACGACGCGCTGTTCACCGTGCGCAACGGGCGGCTTTCCGGCGGGGTCATCACCAGCCGCGGCTGCTGGGATCTCAGCGGGGTCTCTATGAGAGGATCGCCGGAACCGTAAAGGCGTTCGCCGGATTTGTCATGCAATCGTAACCATAGCGGAAAGGAGGAGACTGTGCGGAAACATCGTGTGAAGCGGCCGGATGAGGCTGCGCTGCGCCGGCTGCTGGAACAGGAGCAGGCGAGTCCGGAAGGGGCCGTTCTCCGGCTGGCCTGGCAGGCGGGTCTTACCCGGGACGAAATCGCGGCGCTTCGGTGGGAGCAGGTCTCCTTTCAGGAGGAACGGCTGGAGCTTTCGGACCAGACGGTGCCGCTGGAAGTGGAAGTGCGGATCTGGCTGTGGCGGTTTTACGAAGTCCGGGGACAGGAGAGCGGATATGTGGTGGCTTCCGGACGGTCCGGGGACCGGATGCAGCCGGAGTCCATTTCCCGGCTGGCCCGCCGGGCCCTGGACCGGGGCGGCCTGGCCGGCGTGCAGCTGATGGATCTGCGCCACGACTGGATTCTCCGCTGTCTGAAAGAACAGGATTGGCCGACGGTGGCACGGATCAGCGGTGTGGCGGTGCCGGCGCTGCAGGCCAGATTTTCCGCTCTGGTGACGCCTCAGAAGACGGAGGCAGAAGCCAGATCTGCCACGCTGGATGAGTTTCGGCTTTGGAAGATTCTCCAGGTGGAAAAACGCACGCCGGCGGGACTGGCGCTGTGGCTGGCGTGGCAGATGGGACTCCGGGCCGGGGAGATCGCCGCGCTGACCTGGGATCAGGTGGACTTGGCAGAGGGGGCCCTCTGTCTGGAGGGGCGGACGGTGCCTCTGACCAACGCCGTGTGCCGTCTGCTGACGGAGGAGCGCAGCCGCCGGACGCCGGAGGATGATCCCCATGTGATCCTGACGGAACGGTCGCGCCGGCCGGTGGATTTGCCCCGGCTGTCTCGCCTGACGCGGGCGGCGCTGATCCGGGGCGGCATGGAAACGGTCCGTTTGGCAGATCTGTGCCGCTGTCAGATCCAGGCCGGCGGAGACGCGGCGCTGCTGGCACGGGCGGCGGAGGCGGGCTCCCTTTCACGGGGGGATGCCATGGAGCTGCTGGGGCTGTCCCGGACGGCGGCTTACGGCCGTCTTCGCCGCCTGACGGAACAGGGGCGGCTGGTGCGGGTGGGAGGCCGGTACTATCTGTCCGGCACGGTGGTGCCGCCCCAGGACCAGCCTGCTGTCATCCGGGCATATTTGGAGCGGGAGGGGTTTGCCTACCGCCAGGACATCGCCGCGCTGCTGCGGGTGCGGCCTCAGCAATGCGGCGTGATCCTGCGGCATCTGGTGGAGAGGGGAACCCTGGTGCAGCAGGGGCAGAAGTAT
>CALWXI010000017.1 GCA_944385455.1 uncultured Oscillospiraceae bacterium
GAAAGGAAGTTTTCCATGGAAGATCCCCGTATCCGGAAATTGGCCCGCTTTCTCATCCGCAGCGCGGTGGAGCTGCAATCGGGCGAAAAGATCCTCATTGAGCTCCACGGCAGCGAGACGGGCCTGATGAAAGCCCTGGTCCAGGAGGCCTATGCCGTGGGCGGCAAACCCTTCATCCACATCTTCGACTACGAGGTGGAAGGAGCTCTGGTCCAGGGCGCCGACGCCCGCCATATGGAGGAGATCGCCTCCTATGAGCTTGCCCGGATGCGCGACATGGACGCCTACATCGACATCCGCGCCGCCACCAACATCAGCATGTGGCACAACGTCAGTGACGAGGCCCAGCGCCGTTACCGGCAGTACTACTGGGGCCCCATCCATCTGGCGGAGCGGTGCAACCACACCAAGTGGTCCGTGCTGCGCTATCCCAACGACGCCATGGCCCAGCTGGCCGGCGTCTCCACCGAGGAATATGAGGACTTCTACTTCCGGGCCTGCCTGGTGGACTATCCCCGGATGGGCCGGGCCATGGAGCACCTGGAAGCCCTGATGGACCGCACCGACCGGGTGCACATTTTGGGCCCCGGCACAGACCTGACCTTCTCCATCAAGGGCATCCCCTGCTTCGGCATGCACGGCAACCGCAACATTCCCGACGGCGAGGTCTACACCGCCCCGGTACGGGACTCTGTCAACGGCCGCATCACCTACAACTGCCCCTCCCCCTACGACGGCTTTTTGTTCCGGGACGTGTATCTGGAGTTCAAAGACGGCAGGATCGTCAAGGCCGCCAGCAACAATTCTCCCTACATGAACGAGATCCTGGACATCGACGAGGGGGCCCGATATGTGGGTGAGTTTGCCTTCGGCGTCAATCCCGTCATCACCCGGCCCATCGGGGACATCCTGTTTGACGAGAAGATCGCCGGCAGCTTCCATCTCACCCCCGGCAACAGCTATGACAACGCCTCCAACGGCAACCATTCCGCCGTCCACTGGGACCTCATTCAGATCCAGACGCCGGAGTACGGCGGAGGCGAGATCTGGTTCGATGATGTGCTGATCCGCAAGGACGGATTGTTCGTTCTGCCGGAGCTGCAGTGCCTGAATCCGGAGGAACTGCTGGCCGGAGGGGAAAAGGAGGAGTAACATGGATACCGCTGCAAACCGTCTGATCCGCTATGCCCAGGTGTTCAGCGAGAGCGACTATCACGCCCCCGCCGACCGCATCCCCAGCACCGCCTGTCAGTTCGATATGGCACATCTGCTGGTGGAAGAGCTTCATGCCATGGGCGTGGAGAACGCCGTGTGCGACGACAAATGCTATGTCTACGCCTGGCTGCCCGCCACGCCGGGATATGAGCATCTGCCCGCCGTGGGCCTCATCGCCCACATGGACACCACCCCGGATATGACCGGCAAGAACGTCCGCCCTCAGGTGATCCGCTACACCGGCGGGGACATCGTTCTCAACCGGGAGAAGGGCATCGTCATGGAGGCCGCCAAGTTCCCGGAGCTTGCCAAGTTCGTGGGGCAGGACCTGATCTGCACCGACGGCACCACCCTTCTGGGCGCCGATGACAAGGGCGGCCTCGCCATCATCATGCAGGCCGTGGAAGAGCTGCTGGCGGAGGGCGTGCCCCACGGACGCATCTGCCTGGGCTTCACCCCCGACGAGGAGATCGGCCGGGGCGCCGACCATTTCGATGTGGCCGGCTTCGGCGCGGACTTCGCCTACACCCTGGACGGCGGCGACATCACAGACTATGAATACGAGACCTTCAACGCCGCCAAGTCTGCCGTCACGGTGAACGGCTTCAGCATCCACCCCGGCACCGCCAAGGACAAGATGAAAAATGCCATTTTGATGGCGCAGGAGTTCAACGCCCTGCTGCCGCCGCTGGAGACCCCGGGCCACACCGAGGGCTACCAGGGCTTCTTCCACCTCCAGGAGATGCATGGCAAGGCGGAGAAGGCTACCATGGATTATATCATCCGGGACCACAGTATGGCCCGCTTCCAGGAACGCAAGGCCGCCATGGAGGCCGCCGCCCGGGAGATGGACCGTCGGTACGGCCCGGGGACCGTGGTGGTGGACACCCAGGATCAGTATTACAACATGTATGAGGTCCTCAAAGACCACATGGAGATCGTGGAGCTGGCGGAGGAGGCCATGAAGGCCGCCGGGATCGCCGTCCCCACCCATTCCCCCATCCGGGGCGGCACCGACGGGTGCGTGCTCACCTACAAGGGGCTGCTGTGTCCCAACCTGCCCAGCGCGGGCCACAACGCCCACGGCCGCTTCGAGTATGCGCCGGTGGAATCCCTGAACACCGGCGTGGCCACTGTGCGCAGCCTCCTGTCTCCGGCGCTGCTGGAGCGGGTCATTCTGAAAAAGGAGGACTGAGAAAATGTACAAAGCCCGTATTCAGCGCGTCCTGGACGCTATGGCGGACCTGGGACTGGAGCAGATGCTGGTAACGGACCCCGACAGCATCTGGTATCTCACCGGCTACACGGTGGAACCCTTTGAACGGCTTTTCGCCTTTTATCTCCGCCGGGACGGCGGCCATAAATTCTTTTTGAACCGCCTCTTCCCGGTGCCGGAGGCCCCTTGGGAGCAAGTGTGGTTCAGCGACACCGACGACTGCGTGTCCACCCTGGCCTCCAATGTGGACGCGGACAAGCCCATGGGCATCGACAAAACCTGGGCCGCCCGGTTCCTGCTGCCCCTGATGGCCTGCAATCCCGGGGCCGGGTATGTTCTGGCCTCGGACTGCGTGGATGACGCCCGGGCCTGCAAGGATGAGGCGGAGCGTTCGTTGATGCGCGCCGCCTCCCGCATCAACGACACCGTCATGGAGCGGGCCATGGCCTTCATCCGGGAGGGTATGACGGAGCGGGAGATTGCCGACTACATTGTCTCCCAGTACGCCGCTGAGGGCTGCGACTCCTCCGCTTTCCTGCCCATCGTCTCCTTCGGTGCCCATGCCGCAGATCCCCATCACGAGGCGGACCAGACCCGCCTGAAGGCCGGAGACTGCATCGTCATCGACATGGGCTGCCGGAAGGACCGGTACTGCTCCGACATGACCCGCACCTTCTTCTGCGGCACGCCGGATCCCAAGTACGCCGCCATCCATGATCTGGTTCGTGAGGCCAATGAGCGGGCAGAGGCGCTGATCCGTCCCGGCGTGCCTCTGCGGGAGCTGGACAAGGCCGCCCGGAACCACATCGCCGCCGCCGGCTACGGTGAGTACTTCACCCACCGGCTGGGCCACTTTATCGGCCAGACAGAGCATGAACAGGGCGACGTCAGCGCCGCCGCCAAGGCTCTGGCCAAACCGGGCATGATCTTCTCCATCGAGCCGGGCGTATATCTCCCCGGCGAGTTCGGCGTCCGGGTGGAGGACCTGGTGCTGGTGACCGAGGAGGGCTGCGAGATCCTCAACCACGTGGACAAACACTGGCGCAGCGTAGGCTGAGGCCGGCCGGTCCCTTTGCACCGTCTGTTTTCAGCAAAAGGATCCCCGGCGCACATGCGCCGGGGATCCTTTTTTATCCGATTCAGCTGCTCCGCAGGCCTCACGGCGCCTCCCGCCGGGCCAAGAATTCCTGGATCCTGGAAAACGTCTCATCGCTGAGATCATGCTCCACCTTGCAGGCATCCTCCGCCGCCGTCTCCGGTGAGACCCCCAGCATGGTAAAGAGCTTTGTCAGCGTCTTGTGCCGCCCGTAGACACGGCTGGCCACCTCCAAGCCGCTGTCGTTGAGGGTAATGCTGCCGTCGGGCGCCATGGAGATGTAACCGCTCTCCCGCAGCTTCTTCATGGCGATGCTGACGCTGGGCTTGGAATAGCCCAGTTCGTTGTCGATATCAATGGAGTGGACGACGCCGCGCCGCTCCTTCAGGATCAAAATGGATTCCAAATAGTCCTCCGCAGATTCGTGGATGACCAAAGCGATCTCTCCTTTCCCGTTTTCCCATTTTGTTTATGTTAGCAAGTTTGGCATCCAAATGCAAGATTTTTTCCCGTTTTTCTCCCATTCACTATCTCTATGAAAAGAAGGAATGACCATGAAATACGCCGTTGTGTTCAGCAGCAAAACCGGCAACACCAAGCGCCTGGCTGAAGCCATCCGGGCAGCCCTGGGAGAGGCGGAGTGCATCTACTTCGGCCCACCGGATCCCAAAGCCCTGGAGGCCCCCCGCCTGTATGTGGGCTTCTGGACGGACAAGGGCACCTGCGATGCCGATTCCGCCGCCTTTTTGTCGCACACCGCCGGTCACCGGGTGTTTCTCTTCGGCACCGCAGGCTTCGGTGGAAGCGACGCCTACTTTTCCAAGATCCTGGCTTCCGTCCGCGCCCAACTGCCAGACGGCGCGGAGGAAGCCGGCTGCTGGATGTGCCAGGGCCGGATGCCTCAGGCGGTGCGTCAGCGGTATGAGGCCATGGAGGAGAGTCCCCGCCGTCAGGCGATGCTGGAGAATTTCGACCGTGCGCTGTCCCATCCGGATACCGAGGATCTGCGCCGCCTCCGGGAAATCGTGCTGACTGCCCTGTAATAGGGGAAAGGCAGGTATCCCAAGGGGATGCCTGTCTTTTTCTGCTCGCTCAGCCCTTGATCTCCCGGACGAGGTTCACCATCTCGGTGGTCAGCATGCCGGATATCACCGGGATCTCGCTGGACAGCGACACTGCGGCGATGGCCTTGGAGACCTCGCTAGCCGTAGTGGCTGGTGCCGCCCCGAATCACGGCGTCCAGGGCGCCGCCCAGGAGCCTGGATGTGTTGAACTCGTTGAATCGGGAGACGATGACGCCCATCCGGGTGCCCTGGGATATCAGGTCGCCTTCAAATTTTCATCATCTGCCAGGTCTTTGCCTTTGACGGAAGGCTTTGCTCGGCACTCCGCAGTGTCCTCCCTGCAAACAACAAATTCCCCGGAGCCACAATGGCTCCGGGGAATTTACAGTGGCAGCGGGTGAAGGATTCGAACCCTCACATACAGAGTCAGAGTCTGCTGTGCTACCCTTACACAAACCCGCTGTATCTGTTCACTGCAGCGAACAGATACTATTATACAGAAAATTCCGCTTTTGTCAACCCTGTTTTAAAATTTATTTTGCAGGGACAGCATCCCGCTGCACACAGGAAAACGCCTATGTATGCCGCCAGCCGCTCAACAGTCCGTCCCAGAATCCGCTCAACCCCCGGGACTGGCGCAGATGCGCGGCGCGTTCCGCCGCGTCCTGATAGTCCTGCCGTGCTGCGGATTCATAGAGTTCCATCGCCTGCTGCCGGTCCCGGCGAACGCCCTTGCCGTGCTCATAACACCAGGCCAGATGATACTGGGCACGGGGATGTTCCCGCTCCACAGCCTTACGATACCAATACACCGCTGTCTCCCAACTCTGGGACACACCCTCGCCAAGCTCATAGAGATAGCCCAGGTTGCACTGGCCGACGGGATCCCCCTGCTCTGCCGCCGCGCGGTACAGCTCCGCCGCGCGGGCACAATCCTTGCCCACGCCCTCGCCGCGCTCATAGCATACGCCCAGATTGCACTGCGCCGCCGCATAACCGCCATCGGCAGCCTGGGTATACCAGTAGACCGCCTGCTCCCAGTCCTGACTGACGCCCTCACCGCGCTTGTAGCACGCGCCCAAACTGAACATGCCCCGCAGATCCTTCTGCTCCGCCGCCTTGCGGTACCAGTAAACTGCGCGGCGCGGGCTCTGTTCCACACCCTTACCGTATTCATAGCACCAGGCCAGATTGCACTGCGCACGGGCCAGCCCCTGCAGCGCGGCGGCACCATACCACCTGGCCGCCTCCGCCCAGTCCTGCTCCACGCCCCGGCCGATCTCATAGAGATAGCCCAGATTGCACTGGCCCGGCGCGTTGCCGCCCTCCGCCGCCCGACGGTACAGCTTCGCCGCCGCGGCATAATCCTGACGCACACCTTCGCCGCGCTCATAGCACACGCCCAGATCACACTGTGCCGGCGGGAATCCGGCGTCTGCAGACCGGATGTACCAACGCACCGCCTCGGCGCTGTCCTGCTCCACGCCAAAGCCGTAGTCATAGGCCCTGGCCACACAGAAAAGGCCCCGGGGATCTCCCTGATCCGCCGCTTTCCGATACCACTCCAGCGCCGCTTTCAGATCCGGCTCGGTACCCTTGCCGTGTTCACAGCACCAGGCAAGGTTGCATTGGGCGCGGGCGGAGCCGCTCTCCGCCGCCTGCGTATACCAGCGCACCGCTTCTTCCCAGCTCTGTTCCACACCCTCGCCGTTTTCATAGAGATATCCCAGACAGCAGGCGCCGTCCTCATCTCCGTGCTCCGCAGCGGCGCGATACCAGACCGCCGCCTGCTCCAGATCCACCGGAACGCCCCTGCCCTGTTCACAGCAAAGCCCCATGCTCAGCTCGCCCCGGGCATAGCCCTGCTCCGCCGCACGGCGGTACAGCTCTGCCGCCTGCTCCGCGCTCTGCTTCACGCCCCGGCCGTTCTCATAGCACCAGGCCAGATTGCACTGCGCGCGGGGATACCCCTGGGACGCCGCCGCGCGGTACCAGCGCACCGCCTCTTCCCAGCTCTGCTCCACGCCCCGGCCGGACTCACAGCAAAACCCCAGGCAGCACTGCCCCGGAGCATGGCCCTGCTCTGCCGCCGCACGGTACCACATGGCTGCCTGGCGCAGGTCGCTCTCCGTTCCCACGCCGAATTCCAGACAGCGGCCCAGCTCCGTCTGTGCCGGTGGATATCCCAGCCATGCCGCAGAACGATACCAGCGAAACGCCTCGCCTTCATCCGCCGCTGTGCCCTCGCCCCGGCGCAGGGCCTCCGCCAGCAGGAACTGGCCGCGGGGATGCCCACGTCCCGCCGCCTTGCGGAAGCATTCCAACGCCCGGACGGCATCCCGCTCCACACCAATCCCGCAGGCATAACAGTATCCCAGATTGGTCAGGGCGGGCAGGTATTCCCGGGATGCCGCCTGGGCATACAGAATCGCCGCCTGCCGGGGATCTTCCCGGACGCCAACGCCGCTTTCAAAACACCAGCCCAGATTGGTAGTACCCAGAGGATCTCCCATGGCCGCCGCCCGCTGGTAACAGGCCAGCGCGTCGGTATCCCTGCCGTCGTCCACCGCCTGGCCGCCCAGGCTCACCCAGTCGCCCGCCGTCAGTTCCTCCTCGTCCAGCGTATGAAAGAAGGCGCCGCCGCAGCGGGGGCACACGTCCGGCTCCTCCTCCGCCACATAGCCGCACTCCGGGTTCTCACAGCGATAAAACTCCATAGCGCCTCCGTCATGTTTTCCCTTCGTCATCCAACCAGTCCGCACCGTCGTAATGATCCAGGAAGGAGTGGGTCTTTCCCCGGTACTTGAACCCCGGGAAGGTGTCCAGCTGCACCCCGTGGATGGCGCGGAAGATACTCTTTTCAATATTGGGATTCGTCTTTTTCAGCTCCCGCAGCAGCACCTTCATCTCTTGGCGCTTGCTCTCCCCCACCCCGTCGCCGGAGGCGTCACGGGCCTCGGTGAAGCGGCAGGCACACTGGAGGAATTCCAATTTGTTATACCGCTTCCAGGCCAGGATGGCGTCCTCGTGGACACAGTAGAGAGGACGGATGAGCTCCATGCCCGGGAAGTTGCGGCTGCGCAGCTTGGGGGGCATGGCCTGAAGCTGGGCCCCGTAGAAGAGGCCCAGCAGTGTGGTCTCCACCACATCGGAAAAGTGATGTCCCAATGCGATCTTGTTGCACCCCAGCTCCTGCGCCCGGGCGTAGAGCCAGCCGCGGCGCATCCGGGCGCACAGATAGCAGGGATTCTTCTCCACCTGGGTGGTCACCGCAAAGATGTCGCTTTCAAAAACGTTGATGGGAATTCCCAGCCGCGCCGCGTTGGACTCGATGAGCGCCCGGTTCCGGGGATTGTATCCCGGATCCATCACGAGAAAGGTCAGATGAAAGGGCGCGTCGGTGTGCCTTTGCAGCTCCTGCATCAGCAGGGCCAGCACCATGGAATCCTTCCCGCCGGAGATGCACACGGCAATGCGGTCGCCGGGCTGCACCAGTTCATAGCGCTTCACTGCGGCAATGAAGGGATTCCAGAGGGTCTTGCGATAGGTCTTGATCAGGCTGCGCTGGGCAATCTCCCGGGGGGTCAGCTCACGGGACATGGGATTCCTCCTGTTGGCTCAATACTTTCAGATCCAGATGGCGGCCAGGCGCAGAATGGAGGCGAAGGTCCGGCGCAGCCAGGGCCGGCCGTTCCAGTCCTCCAGGGTGTAGCGCTGGCTTTGGGCCATGGTGGCGTCCAAGTCTTCCAGCAGCTCCTCCACCACCGGCATGTGATAGAACATCACCGCGCACTCGTAATGGAGCTGGAAGGTACGGTAGTCCATATTCGTACTGCCCACCAGTGCCACCTCCCGGTCCACCATCACACTTTTGGCGTGGAGGAAGCCGGGGGTGTATTTATAGATCTTCACACCGTGGGCCAGCAGCTCGCCCCAATAGGTCTCCGCCACTACGTAGGCATACTTCTTATCCGGGATCGCCGGCACCAGAAGGCGCACATCCACTCCGGCATCCGCCGCGATGCACAGCGCCTGCTGCATGGCTTCCTCCACCGCGTAATAGGGCGTGGTGATATACAGCATCCGCTTGGCCGAGGCGATGAGCTGGAGATAGGTCTCCTCAATGGGGCTGTCCGGATTGTTCAGCGGACCGTCGGTGAACGGCTGACAATATCCGGGGGAAGAAACGGGGGTATGCCGGGGGCGGTAATAGTCATCCTCATTGGGCAGAGTGCGGCCCATCATCTTCCACATCTGCATGAACTGAGCCGCAAAGCCCCAGGCACCCTCCCCCTGGATGCGCACGCCGCTGTCCTTCCAGTGGCCGAAGCGCTCGATGAGGTTGGCGTATTCGTCGGCGATGTTGATGCCGCCGGTATAGGCGATCCACCCATCGATGACGGCGATCTTCCGGTGGTCCCGATAGTTGAAGTAAATGCGGTTAACATACCGGTGGACGGGGTTGAACACCTCCACCTCAATTCCGGCGTTCTGGATGGCCTGAAGGGTCTCGTCGGAGAGACGGGTGAGGTTTCCAAAATCATCGAAGATGATGCGCACCTCCACGCCGGCGGCGGCCCGGTCTCGCAGCACGGAGAACATCCGGTCCCAAACCCGCCCCTCTGCCAGGATATAATACTCCAGGAAGATATAGACCTCCGCCTGGGCCAGCTGCCGAATGAGGTCGTCCAGGAACGCGGCGCCGTCCCCGAAATAGTGGGCCTGCGTATCCCGATAAAGGGAAAAACCCCGCTTCTGAAGGTAGGCCGCCACCCGGCCCCAGGCCGGGGAACGCTGGGTCAGACGGCTGAGATTGGCAGCACTGCCCATCCGCTGACTCTCCAGCTCCGGGATGGGCGGGATCTTCCGCAGGCTCAGGCTCTTGGCCTGATGGGTACCGCCCCACAGGCAAAAGAGGATCATGCCGGACACCGGCAGCGCCAGCAGCAGACACATCCACACCAGCTTGTAAGAGGGGCTTCCGGGCCGCTGGTAGACCCGGATGGCCACGACGGCACCGGCGATCTCCAAAATCGCGTAGACATAGCTGGCCTTCTCCCGGAGAAAATGGGTCAGCAGCAGCGTGGTGGCGATCTGGGCGATGACGGTGAGCACGCACATGGAAATGCTGGTAGCGGCGGAGATACGCCGTTCGATGCGCTCCGTGGGCTGCGGCAGATTCTTATGATGCAAAGCAGGCTCACCCCTTTCCAGTTTCACTCTTCTACGAAATTAAATTATTATACCGAATTTTCGAGCTTTGTTCAACCACGATTCCGTAACAAATGACGGCGCCCCGCCCGTGCGGGCGGGACGCCGAGGCTTCAGCGGCTCTTGCGCAGCAGCGACTGCTTGATATCCCACAGGCGCTGAGACAGGTCCACATAGTAGGCGTGAGGATTTTCAAACCGCTTCACCTCGTCCCAGAGGGTATCCACCTGGGCAAGGCAATAGCTCTGGATCTCCTGAAGGGCAGGGCGGCGATACACCAGCTGCCCCTGGCGGAACACCTGCACCTGCAGGGGGCGGGCGATGAAATGGGTGAAGGTCTTGCGCTTCCAGGTGGAACGGGGATCGAACAGCTCCAGGGGCTTGGTCTCGTCCACCACCTCGTCCCAGACGGTGAGATAGTCCGCCTCCGCTTTGCCGGTGGCCTTGTCGTAGATCCGGTAGACCTTCTTGAAGTGGGGGTTCGTGATCTTGTCCACGTTCTCGCTGACCTTGATCTTGGGGATGATGCGGCCATCCTTGTCTTCCACGGCGGCAAGCTTGTACACACCGCCGAATACCGGCTGGCTGCTGGCGGTGATCATCCGCTCACCCACGCCGAAGAGGTCCACCTGAGCACCCTGCTGCAGGAGGTCCCGGATGATATACTCATCCAGGGAATTGGACGCGGAGATCTGGCACTCCGTCCAGCCCGCGTCGTCCAGCATCCGCCGGGCCTCCCGGGTGAGGTAAGCGATGTCGCCGGAGTCCAGCCGGATGCCGCACTTGGTGATGCCCAGAGGGCGAAGCACCTCGTTGAAGGCCCGGATAGCGTCCGGCACACCGGATCTCAGGGTATTGTAGGTATCCACCAGCAGCGTGGCGTTGGTGGGATAGATCCGGCAGTAGGTCTTGAAGGCCTCCAGCTGGCTGTCGAACATCTGGACCCAGGCGTGGGCCATGGTGCCGCCGGCGGGGACCTGATAGAGCTGGTCGGAGATGGTGCAGGCCGTGCCCTTGCAGCCGCCGATATAGGCCGCCCGGGCACCGGAGATGGCACCGTCGGTGCCCTGAGCCCGGCGGGAGCCAAACTCCAGCACCGTGCGGCCCTGGGCCGCCCGGACGATGCGGTTGGCCTTGGTGGCAATGAGGCTTTGATGATTGATGGTCAAAAGGGTGAACGTCTCAATGAGCTGGGCCTGGATGGCCGGAGCCCGCACCGTCACCACCGGCTCCCGGGGAAAGATGGGGGTACCCTCGGGGATGGCCCAGATATCGCCGGTGAACCGGAACTCCCGGAGATAGCGCAGGAAATCCGCGGAAAAGAGGTTTTTGCTCTGCAGATAGGCGATATCCTCGTCATCGAAGTGCAGATTCAAAATATAGTCGATGAGCTGATCCAAGCCCGCGCAGACGGCAAAGCCGCCCCGGTCCGGCACATCCCGGAAGAACACGTCGAAATAGGTGATGCGGTCCTGGTAGCCCGCCTGGAAATAGCCGTTGCCCATGGTCAGCTCGTAAAAATCACAGAGCATGGTCATGTTCAGTTTCTGTTCGGTATTCATAGCACACCTCAAAAGCAGTCGTCCAGTGTCTTGTCACTTGACTTGATGATAGCCATTATAGCCGTCCGCCGTCGGAAAAGCAATCGTTTTTCCGCAGAGTTGTCAAATTTCTGTCAAATCCGGATTGACAAGGAGGCTCCGCCTCCCCTATGATGGAGAAAAATCACACCGGCGGCTCGCCGCCTGAAGGAGAGATTGAGAATGGACGTGATCCTGGGGATCGACATTGGAAGCTCCACCACCAAGATCGTGGGCCTGCGCACCAACGGCAGCGTGGTGTCCATGCTGCGGGTGCGGGCAGCGGACCCGGTGACCAGCCTGTACGGCGCTCTGGGGAATTACCTCACCGGCAACGATCTGACGCTGGGAGATGTGCGGCGGGTGGTGCTCACCGGTGTGGGCGCCAGCTATGCGGAGGGGGGCATCTTCGGCCTGCCCACAGATACCGTGGACGAGTTTTCCGCCAGCGCCGCCGGCGCCCTGGCCCTCTCCGGTCGGGAACAGGGCGTGGTGGTGACCATGGGCACCGGCACCGCGTTCCTCTGGGCGGATCGCTCCGGCGCCGTGCGGCACTTGTGCGGCACGGGCATCGGCGGCGGCACCCTCAGCGGACTGTGCCGCCGGCTGGCAGGCACGGGAAACTTTGAGCAGATTCAGCAGCTGGCCCGGGAGGGAGATCTCCGCAAGGTGGACCTTACCATCCAGGATATCTCCCGGGACCCGGCTCCCACCCTGGATCCCAACCTGACTGCCGCCAACTTCGGTAATCTGGCGGAAGACGTCTCCCCCGCCGACCTGGCCGCCGGAGCGGTGAATCTGGTGCTGCAGGCCATCGGCATCATGTCGGTGCTGGCCTGTCAGGCCTGTCATACCGACACGGTGATCCTCACCGGCGCCGTCACCGCCATGCCCCAGGCGGCGGAGAACTTCCGGACCTTCCGGGACCTGTTCGGATATCAGTATATCACCCCGGAAAACGCCGCCTTCGCCACCGCCATTGGCGCGGGGCTCTGCAGCCTGCGGAAAGCGGCTCTTGCATGACCGAAAAAACGCCCGGGCCGTTTGGCCCGGGCGTTTTCCGTATCCTTACTCCTGGGGAGCCTCCGGCTCCTCTTCCTCCAAGCTGCTGGTGTCGAACTCCAGCTTCTCGCCGCAGTTGGGGCAGATCACCTCGCCGTCCTCCAGAACGGATTCGTCAAAGTAGATGGTCTCCTCGCAGGTGGGGCAGGTGGTGGCGTAGCAGTCCTCGTCCTCCCCCAGATCATCCTCGTAGTACTCGTCCTCTTCGTCGTCCTCGTCATCCTCGTCTTCGCCGAAGACAGCGTCCTCCACGTCCTCCAGATCATCGCTGACGGCATCCAGGCCCTCGGCCAGCTCGGCCTGCTCATCCTGGATATCCTGCAGCTCCAGCGCGATGTCCTCCAGCACGTCGATGATGGCGGAGAGCAGCTTGCCCTCCTTCTTCCCGGTATCCAGCTCCATGCCCTCGGCAAGGCCCTTCAGGTAGGCGACCTTCTCAGTAATTTCCATGGCAATGACTCCTTTCCAGTTTCAAAGTCAGTGATCGGACGATTCCAAAGGGGGGACAAAAGTCCCCCCTTTTTGACAATTATTCCTTGCAGCGGCCCAGATACTCGCCGGTGCGGGTATCGATGGTGATCTTTTCGCCCTCGCTGATAAACAGAGGCACCTTGATCTGGGCGCCGGTCTCCAGGGTGGCGGGCTTGGTGACGTTGGTGGCGGTGTCGCCCTTGACGCCGGGCTCAGTCTCGGTGACCACCAGGTCCATGAAGTTGGGCACTTCCACAGAGAACACGCTGCCCTTGTAGCTCAGCAGCTTGCACATGGTGTTCTCCTTGACGAACTTGAAGCCGTCGCCCAGCACATCCCGGTTCAGCGGGGTCATGTCAAAGGTCTCGGGGTCCATGAAGTAGTACAGGTCCCCGTCGTTGTAGCTGTACTCGGCGTCTTTGCGCTCCACGAAGGCCTGCTCGAACTTGGCGGTCGGGTTGAAGGACGTTTCCGTGACGGCACCGGTCACCACATTCTTCATCTTGGTACGCACAAAGGCAGCACCCTTGCCGGGCTTGACGTGCTGGAACTCCACCACCGTCATGACTTTGCCGTCCATCTCGAACGTCACACCATTCCGGAACTCGCCGGCAGTAATCGTAGGCATAGATCTTCCTCCTCACAAATCTTACGAGAAAACGACCTGCGGGAGGACATTTCCTCGAATTTTCCATATCTAGTCCATAGCCGAAGATATTTTACCGTATGTTGCCCGCTATTGCAAGTATTTTTCCGGGACTTCCCTGTTTTTTTCACGTCTCCCCGGCTCCCCGGCGGCGGCAGACGGCCTTGAAGGGCGCCTGCAGGGCGTGGAGCACCTTCTGCCACGCCGTCACGGCGCCGCCCGCCGGCTCCACCATCAGCGCCAGGACTCCCGCCCGGTTGGCCGCCAGCATATCGGTGAGCAGCTTGTCCCCCAGCATAGCGGTCTGGGACGGCTCTGCTCCGGCCCGGGCCATGGCGGCCCGCAGCCCCCGGGTGGAGGGCTTTCCCGCCCGGCCCTGATACGGCACCCCCAGGTCCGCGCAGAACTCCTGCACCCGGTGGCCGGAACGGTTGTTGGAGACGATCATAAAACGGATGCCCCGAGCCTCCAGCTCCCCGATCCAGTCCCGCAGCGCCTGGTCCGGCCGGGCCGTCTTTTTGGCTGCCAGCGTAAAGTCCAGATCGCTGAGCAGCAGCGAAACACCCTGCTTTTCCAGGTATTCCGGGCGGATGTCGGCGTAGCGGTCCACCACCCGGTGGGGAATCAGGGAAAACGGCATAGTCGGCTCCTTATCTGCATATACATGCGGTGTAATTGTTCTGCTATCAGTATAGCAATTCCCGCTGAAGGATACAAGGGGGAGATCGTTTGCAGCTCTATCTGTCCGCCTCACCGGATCAGGTCCGGGAAGCCGCCGGCTTTTGCCGCAATCTGGCCCATGCTGCCTACCGGATCGGGCCGGAGTCCGCTCTGCTGCGCAAAAGCGTTCTGCTGCAGACCCGAGGAGGACTGCTGTCCCTCAGCGATGCCCAGGCGCCCATGGTGGAAGACCCGGCGTCCCTGTGCGCCCAGATCCAGCGGGAGTGCAGCCGCCGGGGCTACAACGGCGTGGTGCTGGACTTCGAGGCCGCGCCCCGGGCAGACCTTCTGGCCTTGGCGGGACAGCTGAGCCGGACGCTGGCTTCCGCCAAACGGGCGCTGTATGCCACGGAGGGCTATGCCCGGGCCGCGCAAAGCGCGTCGGCGCTGATCTGCACAGCCCTCTCCGGCGGCAGCTTCACGCAATATCTCCAGGAGGCGGCAGGCCGCATGGGCGGTCCCGGACGCATCGCCCTGGACGTCCAGCGGCTGCGGATGGATTTTCGGCTCCCCGCCCGCACCGGACAGGGGGATCTCCTCACCCAGGCACAGCTCCAGGCTCTGCTGAAGCAGGAATCCCCTTCCGTATTTTTCTCCCGGGATCTGTGCGCCCGGTACTTCACATATCTTCGGGAGGGCGAGGCTCACTTCGTCCTCTTCGACGACGCGGACACCCTGCGCCAAAAGCTCCGGGCCGGTACGGCCCTGGGCATCCCGGCGGCTTTCTTCGTCTGGCCTGAGATCCGGGACATCGCCGCCGCGCTGTTTTCCCGCCAGGGATAAAAAAGGAAGCTGTGCTTCACACAGCTTCCTTTTCAAGGGATCAATAATATCGCTTCTTGTTCTTGCGAGCGGCCTCAGACTTCTTGCGGCGCTTGACACTGGGGCTCTCATAATGCTCTCTCTTGCGGACCTCGGCAATCACACCCGCCTTGGCGCAGCTGCGCTTGAAACGCTTCA
>CALWXI010000018.1 GCA_944385455.1 uncultured Oscillospiraceae bacterium
GCGGAGGCGGGCTCCACCACGCCGGCCAGCACGGTGCCCGCGCCGATGTGGCAGCGGTCGCCCACCATGGCCCGGCCGCCCAGCACGGTGCCCATGTCGATCATGGTACCCTTGCCCACCACGGCGCCGATGTTCAGGATGGCGCCCATCATGATGACGGCGCCCTCGCCGATCTCCACCTTCTCCCGGATGATGGCGCCGGGCTCGATGCGGGCCTGGATGCCTTTCATGTCCAGCAGGGGGACGGCGGAGTTGCGGCGGTCGTTTTCCACCACGCAGTCGGTGATGCGGTCCGCGTTGGCCTCCAGCACGGGGCCAAGGTCCTTCCAGTCCCCGAACACCACGAAGCTGTTGTTCCCGCCGAAGACCCTGGCATTGCCGAAATCCACGGGACCGGTGGTGTTGACGTACACCTTCACCGGTGTCTTTTTCTCCGCGTTTGCGATATAGTCGATGATTTCCTGGGCGTTCATGTGATTCTCCTTTGATACAATTATTCGCCAAATTGCGCGGTTTATTCTCCGAAAAGGATCTTCTGCAGGTCATACACCCCCGCCGGGCGCGCGGGCAGCAGCCGCGCCATATGCAGCGCGCCGTTGACGAAGATCTGACGGCTGGCGGCCCGGTGGGTGATCTCCAGCTCCTCGTCGGGGCCGAAGAAGTGGACGGTGTGGGTGCCGGCCACGGTGCCGCCCCGCAGGGCGTGGATGCCGATCTCCTCCGGGGCGCGGCGGCCGCAGCTGCCCTCCCGGCCATATACGGGCCGGAGCGCGTGGTGGGGATCGATGGCCTCCAGCAGGAGCTTGGCGGTGCCGCTGGGGGCGTCGGCCTTCTGGTTGTGGTGGGTCTCGGTGATCTCGATGTCGAAGTCGGGCTTGAGCACATCGCTGACAGCCTGCAGCGCCCGGACGAACACCGCGATGCCCAGGGAGAAGTTGGCGCTCCAGAGCACCGGGGCGCAGTCCCCCAGGCCCAGCAGCAGCGCCTTCTGGGCATCGGTATAGCCGGTGGTGCCGGAGAGCAGGGGCGTGCCGGTGCGGCGGATGTAGGAGCAGATCTCCCCCAGGGCCTCGGGCCGGGAGAAGTCGATCACCACATCGGCCACCTTCCCCATGGAGGCAAGGCAGTCCAGATCACGGTGCCCCAGGGCGGCCGCCACCTCGTCGCCGGCGGCCAGGGCGGTCTTTTCGATGAGGGCGCCCATCTTGCCCCGGCCGATGAGCAGAAATCTCACAGCAGGTCCGCCTCCTTCAGGGAGGCCCGCAGAACGGCGGCATTGGCCTCGCTCATCTCACACAGCGGCAGGCGCATGGGACCCACATTCAGACCCATCATGTTCATGGCGGTCTTGACGGGGATGGGGTTCACCTCCAGGAACAGATCGTTCATCAGCTGCAGGTACTTGAGGTGGTTGGCCACGGCCCGGGCCTGGCTGCCGCCCAGGTAATCCGCCACGATCTGATGGCACATGGCGGGCATGACGTTGGCGTACACGGAGATGACGCCGCTGCCGCCGATGCTCAGCAGGGGGACGGTGATGTCGTCGTTGCCGGAGTAGAGGGCGAAGTCGGGACCCACGCAGCGGGCGGCGATCTTCATGGCGTAGCTCATGTCGCCGCTGGCCTCCTTGATGCCGGCGATGTTGGGGTGGGTGCACAGCCGCTCCACCACGGAGACCGGGATGGAGCACCCGGTGCGGCCGGGGACGTTGTAGAGGATGCAGGGGATGTCCACCGCGTCCGCCGTCTGCGCGAAGTGACGGTACATGCCCTCGGCGTTGGCCTTGTTGTAGTAGGGCGCGATGAGCAGCAGGGCGTCGGCGCCCATGTTCTGGTACTCGATGCTCTTTTCGATCTGGGTGGCGGTGCAGTTGGAGCCGCTGCCCACCATCACCGGCACCCGCCCGTTTACCACCTTGATGGTATGGGCCACCACGGCGGCGTCCTCCTCATGGGTCATGGTGGAGTACTCGCCGGTGGTGCCCAGGGTGAGGATGGCGTCGGTGCCGGCGGTGATCTGCCGCTCCAGCAGCTGCGTCAGCACGTCGAAATTCACGCTGCCGTCCTCATGGAACGGCGTCACCATGGCCACGACAGACCCCTTGAGATGATCAAACTTCATAACTGTGTCCTCCATACTTTTTGATGAAATAAAAAGTCGGTAGAGACACGCTCCTACCGACAGCCTATTCCCGTCCCCAAAAAGACGTGGAGTCTCTGTTAGCGGATAGCGCCCCTGCGGCCCGACGCCGCAGACAGTCCCGCAGGTGTTCCCCACGGGCCCACCCCTCCCCCGCGCCCGGCGAAGAGGTTCGGCGGACTTGCCCTTCCCACCTTCTCCGCCTGCCGGCTCCCGTGGGTCCATCGCATCCGCGCCTCTATCTCATTTTTGGCTATCATACCATGTTGTTCCCCGGGTTGCAAGAGGGTATTTTCTTTTTTTTGCAGCCCCGGCAGATTTTTCCGCCCCGGCGGAAAATTTTCCTCCGTCCCTGTTCCGCCGGGGAGCGATCTGTGGTATAGTGGTGCCATCCTTTCTGGGAGGTCTTGTCACCATGCTCTCTTCCGCCGCCGCGCACCGCCGGGCACTGCACCGCATCCCGGAGCTGGACAACCGCCTGCCGGAGACCACGGCCTATGTCCGCTCCGTGCTGGAATCGCTGCCCTGCCGCGTGTTTTCCCCCATCCCCGGCAGCGTGTGCGCCTTTTTTGACGCCGGACGCGCCGAGACCGCGGCCTTCCGGGCCGATCTGGACGCCCTGCCGGTGACGGAGGCCACGGGCCTGCCTTACGCCTCCGTCCATCCCGGGATCATGCACGCCTGCGGCCACGACGGCCACGCCGCCATGGCTCTGGCTCTGGCGGAATCCCTGGTTCCCCGCCTTTCCTCCCTGCCCCGGAACGTGCTCCTCCTTTTCCAGCCCGCCGAGGAGACCACCGGCGGCGCGGACCCCCTGTGCCGCGCCGGGGAGCTGGAGGATCACGCCGTCACCCGGGTGTTCGGCCTCCACCTCTGGCCGGGCCTTCCCGCCGGGGCGGTGTACGCCCGCCCCGGGGCCATGATGGCCCGGTCCAACGAGGTCACCGTCACCATCACCGGCAAAAGCGTCCA
>CALWXI010000019.1 GCA_944385455.1 uncultured Oscillospiraceae bacterium
CACTTGCCACTCTCTGATGTATCTGGAATTCTCATAATACTGCTCCGGAGGGCCGTAATAAAAGCCCGTGGAATAAGGCCGATGGCTCACATGCTCCACCTCATCCCGCCAGACCGGGTCCAGCGGCTGTCCGGCAGCCACGGCGTCCAGACAGTGGCGGTACGCGCCGGTGACAACGGCGGCATAGTAGGCGGATTTGGCGCGGCCCTCGATCTTCAGGCTGGAAAGCCCCGCATCCATGAGATCGTCCAAATGATCGATCATGCACATGTCCCGGGAATTCAGGATGTACGTGCCCCGCTCATCCTCCTCAATGGGGAAGTACTCCCCGGGGCGTTTTTCCTCCATCAGGGCATATTGATAACGGCAGGGCTGCGCGCAAGCTCCCCGGCTGGAATCCCGTCCGGTCATATAATTGCTCAGAAGACACCGGCCGGAATAGCTGACGCACATGGCGCCGTGGACAAACGCCTCGATCTCCAGCTCCGGCGGCGTCTTTTCCCGGATGGTCCGGATCTCCTCCAGACTCACCTCCCGGGCCAGGATCACCCGGGACGCGCCCAGGCCGTACCAGGCCCGGGCGGTCTCATAGTTGCTGATACTGGCCTGCGTGGAGATGTGCCGCTTGCACCGGGGGGCGTACCGCCCCGCCAGTGTAAAGGCGCCCAGGTCCGCCACGATGAGGGCATCCACCCCCGCCTCGTTCAGCAGTTCCAGATGGGCGGGCAGGGCGGCAATCTCGTCATTGCGGGGCATGGTGTTGACGGTGCAGTGGACCTTGACGCCATGGCTGTGGGCAAATGCCACCGCCTCCCGCAGTTCCTCCGGCGTAAAGTTCCCGGCAAAAGCCCGCATCCCAAAGGAGGTTCCCGCCAGATACACGGCGTCAGCGCCGTAGCGCACCGCCATCCGCAGACGCTCCATGTCCCCGGCGGGAGCCAGCAGCTCCGGTACGGAGCGGTCAGTTGCCCACATACTCACTGCTGCTGAGGAAGGCGTTGTGCTCTTCCAGAGTCTCGGAGAAGTGGTGCAGGCCGTCCTTGCCCAGGGCGTAATAATAATAGTCGCTGCTGGATGGATAAAGCGCGGCATCAATGGAAGCCGTACCAGGGTTGGCAATGGGCGTGGGGGGCAGCCCCGCGTACTTATAGAGGTTATAAGGAGAGTCCACGGCCTTGTCCTCGTTGGTGATGGCCCCGGTGTGGTCCGGCAGGGCATAGAGCAGTGAGGCGTCAATGTTGAGCATCTTGTAGGTGCCGTGGCTGCCGCTGTCATTGAGGCGGTTGTAAATGACGGAAGCAATCATGGACTGATCCGTGCCGTCCGTCTCCTTTTCGATCAGAGAGGCGATGGTAATGATCTCCGCCAGGGAGTATCCGGAATCCTCCACCTGAGCCAGACGGTCCTCGGTCATTTTCCGGTCAAAGTTGCTCAGAAGTCTGCCCAGGGCGCTCTCCGGATCGTGGCCGATATAGAATTCATAGGTATCCGGGAAGAGATAGCCCTCCAGACGGCTGATGTCCTCGGAGCTGTTGTCAATGAACGAATAATCGAAGTCAGCGGTCTTGGCAGCCTCCAGCAGCGCCTCCTCCGTATTGACCTCGTTTTTGGCCAGCAATGCAATGGTCTGCGCCACTGTATAGCCCTCCGGGATAGTAACCCGCACCGTGTCGGCATTCATATTGCCGGAGGAATTCCGCATGCCGGTGATCAGGGCCCGGTAATCCATATCGGTGTTCAGCTCATAGGTCCCGATGCCGATCTCGTTTTCCGCGTCGGCAAAGGCCGCAAACAGCTGGAAAAACCACTTGTAGCGGATCAGACCCGCTTCCTCCAGCTTTCCGGCGATGGACCCCATGTCATCCTCCGCAGTGATCTCCACCGTGACATTGGTAATGGCACCGCGATTGAACGCGCAGAAGTCCGACATCAGCAGCCAGCCCACACCGGCCAGAATGGCGGATGACAACAACACCACCAGAAGATAGATCAGAGGATTGATATGCTTCCGGCGCCGCCTGGCGGGGCCATTTTTCCGGGCCTGCTGAGACGCATGGCTGCGGCGTACCTCCCGGGCATCCCAGCTGGCGGTATCGCCCTTTTTAAAATCTGCCATTGAAACCTCCATACTTCCCCGCCGGGCAGAGTGCCTGCGGGCTCATTCCTGTTTCCTCGTGTGGTCTGCTCAAAAATTTGCGGCGGTCAGGCCCCATCGAGGGTCACCGGCGCATAGACTGTGGTAAAGCGAGGTGACAAACATATGTGCCTGAACAACGGAACCAACGACTGCTCCTGCCTGTGGCTCATCATCATCGTCGTCCTCCTGGTGTGTTGCTGCGGCTCTTGGGGCGGCGGCAGCTGTGGTTGTGGCTGTGGCTGCGGCGGAAACTGCAACTGCGGCTGCGGAGACAACTGCGGCAACTGCTGCTGACCTGTCCGGTGCGGAGTGGAGCGAAAGCTCCATTCCGCAATATTTGGAAAGGGTACAAGCTTTACAGAAGATCCTGTATGTTCCCGTAGACCTGCTGGTGGATATCCTCCGGCGTCCGGGGTTCACCGCCCTCCGCGCAGGCGATCACGGTCCAGCCGCAGGCGAAAGCCACCGCTCCCGCTGCCTCCCGGCACCGGCGCAGATACGCCTGGTCCCGTTCGTGAATATCTGCATGGGTGCCGGCGTCGTGTTCCCGGCGGCGCATCATACGCACCGTGACCTCCGTCGGCATATCCAGATAGAGCACCCGGTCCGGCGCAGGCAGACCCAGCCGCCGGTATTCCAGATCAAAGAGCCACTCCACGAAAGCCATCCGCTCCCCTTCCGGGAGCTTGGAGGCCTGGTGCACCGCGTTGGAGGTGGTGTACCGATTGGCCACGATCAGTCCGCCCGCCTCGTAAAAGGGGCCCCAATCCTCCCTATATGACGCAAAACGATCCACCGCAAACAGGGTGGAGGCCGCGTAGGCATTCACATCTCCCGGGGCTTTTCCCAGGGTCCCCTCCAAATACAGCCGGGCAGGCTCCGCGAAGGGGTTCCCATACCGGGGAAAGTCGATGAGGTGATACGGCACGCCTTCCCGCTCCAGCCGCCGGCAGAGCATCTGCGCCTGGGTGGTCTTGCCAGAGCCGTCCGTTCCCTCAAATACGATCAGTCTTCCTTTCATCTGCGGCGCTTCTCCTGCTGCACATGAACCAAAAACAGCGGCAGCTTCATCATCCGGCCGATGCGCCGCGGTTCTTTGCAAAGGCGGTAAAACCACTCCAGTCCGTGGTCGGACCAAAACTTTGGGGCCCGTGTCACCACACCGGCAAAGACATCCAGACTGCCGCCCAAACCGCACAAAAGCCGGGCTCCGGTGGCTGTCCCGTTTTTCCGCATCCAAAACTCCTGCTTCGGCGCTCCCAGGCAGACGAACACCACATCGGCTCCGCTTTTCCGGATCGCCTCCACCACCGGGCCATCCTCCCGGAAATACCCGTCATGGGTGCCGGCGATCCGCAGTCCCGGATAAGCGGCAGCCAGTCTCTCCGCTGCCAGCTCCGCCACGCCGGGCTTCGCCCCCAAAAGATACAAAGACATTCTCCGCTGTGCCATCTTCCCCATCAAGGAGCCGGCAAATTCAATCCCCGGCGTCCTCTCCCGCAGGGGCGTACCCAGCATTTTGGCGCCTTTGATGACGCCAATGCCATCCGCCAACACCAAATCCGCGCCGTTGACCGCTTCCATGACCTGTGCGTCGGCCCTGCAGGCCTCTACGATCTCGGGGTTGGGCGTCACCACATAGTGGGGTCCCTCCTCCTCCAGAAACGTCATGGCCTGATCAACCGCCTCTTCCATGGTCACATTGTCGAATCCCACGCCCAGTACGTCGACGCGCATGCAATCACCTGCTCCATTATGAACTCATACATTTTGATATTATATCACACAGGTCGACCTTTGTGCAACCAAAATCCGATCCCAGCTTCCCTGCGGGCAAGAAAAAAGAGAGGCGGCTGCCTCTCTTTATCCTTAGGATCAAAGCTTTTCCTTGACTTTGGCACCCTTGCCCACGCGGCCGCGCAGATAGTACAGCTTGGCACGGCGAACAGCGCCGTTGCGCACCACCTCGATGGTGGCAATGGAGGGAGAGTGCACAGGGAACACCTTCTCCACACCCACGCCGTAAGAAATGCGGCGAACGGTGATGGTCTCCTCAATGCCGCCGTGCTTCTTGGCGATGACGGTGCCCTCGAAGACCTGGATGCGCTCACGGGAGCCTTCCTTCACCTTCACGTGGACACGCACGGTATCGCCGATCTGGACCTTGGGGGCTTCAGCGGCCAGGGTTTCCTTGTTCAGTTCCTTGATGAGATCCATGGATATTTTCCTCCTAATTTATAGGTGTTCGTGCCGCTGATTCCGCGCCCTGACGCTCCTTGGCCGGCGCACGGCAGAGGACCACCCTTTGTAAGCCCTGATAGTTTACCACACGTTTCCCGTCTTTGCAAGCATTATTTTACAAAATGCCCCTGCCGCAGTTCCGCCGCGCCATAGCCCACAGCCCCCGCCGCCGCAGGCAAGAGCCACAGGCTCCCGCCTGTGCTCCACATCACGCTCACGGCAGCGGCGCAGACTCCCGCCGCCGTTACCACAGCGCTCCACCGTGCCGCCCGTTCCCCTGCTTCCGGTCCTGCCGCCCAGGATACCAGGAGGTCCAGTGCCCGTCCGCCATCCAGCGGGTAGAGCGGCAGCAGGTTGAAGGCTGCCAGCATCAGGTGGACACCGATCTCTACCACCGGCGGATGCTCCGGCAGCGTCAGCACCGCCGCTGCCGCCAGATTGGCTGCCGGTCCCGCCAGCACCGCCAAGAGTTCCGCGCTATAGGAAAGTTCCCCGCTGCTGGTCTCCAGCACCGCGCCCAGCGCGCTGATCCGCAGCCTCCGGATATCCGCTCCCTTCCACAGGAGTACCAGACAGTGTCCCGCCTCATGGATACCGGCTGCCAGCACCACCGTCCCCAGCAGCGCCCACCCATTGGCCAGTCCAAACCAGCCGCTGAGAAGAAAAAAGGCGGGAGAGATCTCTACCCGCCCGTCAAAGATCTGCCACATAATAAATGGGATTGAGATACTCTCCGTCCTTGTGGATCTCAAAATGCAGATGCGGCCCGGTGGCCATACCGGTCTCCCCTACCTCGGCGATCTTCTCTCCGCGCTCCACGGCAGCACCGGAGGAGGCTGTGATCCGGCTGCAGTGGGCATATAATGTGGAGATGCCACTGCCGTGATCCACGATGCAGTACTTTCCATAACTGCTGCTCTCCCCCACCACGCTGACCGTTCCCGCCGCAAAGCTGACGATCTGCGTGCCCGTGTCGGCGGCCAGATCCACACCGTAATGGAATCGCTCCTCCCCTTCCACGGGGTGTTCACGATAGCCAAAATCGGAGGAGATCACACCGGATACCGGTGTGCAGTAGTCAAAGCCCAGGATCGACTGCTCCAAGGTCACATCCTCCGGAAGATTCTCATCGGAATAGCGTACATAGGCCAGAGTGGACACCTCCGTCTGCTCCGATGCCGAAACTTCCGTCTGCCCTGTTTCTTCCGACTCCTTATGGTAACTCCTGAGCGCATCCATTGCCGTTTCATAGATCTCGCCTGCCGGTGCCGCTGTTTCCTGTGCCATTTCCGTCTCCGGCGCAAAAACGGCGCGGTACACCTCCTGCGCCGCTCCATCCAGATCCGATTGCCCTGAAAAAGCCCGGCCCACGGCGGAAAACACGCTCTGCACATCCATATTTTTCTGCAATGCGTCGGACAGCCACTGATTGACCTGCGCCATCCGTTCCGGCAGCAGCAGTTTCACCGCCACCAGCAACACAAAGGCTCCGGCGCACACCACCAGCTGAATCAGGCGCTGCCGCTCCCGCGGCGTCAACGGCTCGTCGGTGCCGGAGGTCCGCACGCCGCCGGTATGCCTGTGCCGCCGCACCTGTGATACCACGCTGCCGCTCTTGCGTCTGATCCGCCGCGAAGTCATAAAGCACCCCTCCCACAAGTCACTATGCTCAACGGTATGCGTGGGATTATATGAATAGAACCTTGACAAACACCGTGTTTTTGCTTATAATGGAAAAGCTGTATCGAAGTGTATGTCACCTCTTTGTGCGGCGAATGATTTTCCGGGTGTAGCGCAGTTGGTAGCGCGCTTGGTTCGGGACCAAGAGGCCGTGGGTTCAAATCCCGCCACTCGGACCAAAAATCCGCTATTTTCGTGAGAAAATAGCGGATTTTTCTTGTTTTTTGTTGCAAAATTTTGGGTTAAAAAAGTGGCCTCAAAAATTGACCACATAAATACCACAGTCAGTTTTTCCGTCTGACCACAGGAAGGGCGCTCCTCTGCGAAGAGAAGCGTCCTTGTCTGTGGATGCCTCCGCCTTGGTCAGGGTATGCTGATCCTGAACCAGGGAATCAGTTTTGACGAGCTCTGTCTTTCCCGACTCGGGGGCCTCGTCCACTTGCTCAGCGTCAGGAATCTTCTTTTTATCATCAGCCATCTAAAAACCTTCCTCGTTTTGAAATAGAAAAGACCAGCCCAATAGCTGGTCTGTAGGAGAGCCCCCTCCTTTCTCGTTGAAATATATGAAAACACCGACCGTAGTCCTATTGAACGTGGCAATTCCTGTCCAGCCTGGAAATGTAGTATGGTTTATGCTATCATAAAATCTATAATAGGCGAAAATACTTATTCCGTGAACGGAGGGTACGTATGCTTACAGAAAATACTATAATGTATCATTATTGTTCTGTTGATACATTTATGAAAATAATGCAAAGCAACACCATCTGGTTGTCACATGTACAAACTACGAATGATAGACTTGATGATCGCATGTTTACAGCATCATTTAAACGCGTGATTAAAAAGTATAAACAAGAAGATAATCCCAATACTGAGTTGTTAGAAAAACTGTATACTGGATATATGAAAAAAGTAGATTTCCCATATATTGCATGTTTTACACATAGTAAGGATTTATTGAGCCAATGGCGAGCGTACGGAGATGATGGTCGTGGTGTTTGCATTGGGTTTGATCTTTCAAAATTCTCTTATTACGATTTAATGAATGAAGTACATGGTACTAATTCTCCGATTGTTTTAATCGATGAAGTTGCGTATCATGACAACGATGATGAATTGATCGAAAAGCTTTTATCGGCATCAAATATATTCAAAAAGCAGTATAATGTTAGTGATGAATTTAGTTTGCTTCATACTGTCCTAAAGGGAATTGACAGGTTATCTATTTTTTTAAAAAGCGAAGCCTTTAGGGAAGAACAAGAAATTAGAATGGTATATTTCCCACATTATAATGAATTATTAGCAAAACTGTCAGGAAGCGATTTGTCGGAATGTCATGGTCTTCCTATACGATTTCGAAGCAGAGGTTCACAAATAGTATCATACTTTGAGTATCCTCTTGCGCCAAACAGCATTTGCGAATTGATTTTTGGGCCTAAGTCAGAGGTAGATTACAAACAACTTAAATTATTTCTAAATCAGTACGCTCCTGACATAAGGAAAAAGAACAGAATTCATTTTTCTGAAATATCATATCGATAAGAAAAAGCTGATCTCGGTGTGTATAACTGCTGCCTGTAAACCATTGATATTACTGGGTTTTCACAGATCCTTTAATGACACTCTGGCCAAAAAAGTGGCCTCAAAAATTGACCACAGGAAGGGCGCTCCTTTTCGCAAAGGATCGCCCTTCTTTCGGCTGTAACGGCCTATAATTTGGAGCAGGTGCACGTCTTGCAAAAGCAGGTTTCCTCGTGAGAATTGATGACCCCTACCGCCTGGAGATAGGAATAGATAATGACTGTCCCCACGAACTTCATGCCCCGGCGCTTCAAGTCCCTGGAAACCGTATCTGAAAGCTCGGAGCTGGCCTTGCCTGTCTCGTAGACGGTGTTCCCCTCTGTCCAGTGCCAGAGGTAGCGGTCAAAGCTGCCCCACTCCTGCTGGATGGTTCGGAAAAT
>CALWXI010000020.1 GCA_944385455.1 uncultured Oscillospiraceae bacterium
GGAGATCATGGAGTCTGCGTACGGTGTCACCGTCACCCAGGTGGACAAGGCTCCCTTCATAGCAGTGGCGGACGAGATGTACGCCCAGCATCCGGAGTACAGCGATCTGGTGGCCCAGATCCGTGCCATGGACCCCAACGCCTGACGCCCCGCCGCGTGTGATTGCAAGGGGACAGGCCAATGAAACAGTTTAAAAAACTCTGCGACCGCTTCGAATCATGCATTGATTTTCTGATCGTGGTCGTGGCCGTGATCATGATGATCATCGGCATTTTGCAGATCCTTTTCCGCTATGTGTTTTCCAGCTCGCTCTCGTGGTCGGAAGAGAGCATTCGCTATCTCCACGTCTGGCTGGTCACCGTGGGCGGGACCATCTGCTTCTACCGCGGCACCTTTTCCACCATCACCCTGATTTCCGACCGCATCGAAGCCAAGTCCCGGCTGCTGGGAAAATTCCTGACGGTCTGCCGCTATGTGTTTCCCATCATTTTCTACGGCCTGATGCTGGTGGAGGGCTGGAAGGTGTGCGCCTCCTACACGGTCAAGCGCGCCGCCGCCACACAGATCTCCATGGCGCTGGTATATGCCTGCATCCCGCTGAGCGGTTTTCTGGGACTGGCATTCAGCGCCGCCAAGGCGCCTGAGTTCATCCAGGAACTGAGGGGAGGGGACAAGAAATGAGCGTTGCCGCCATCGTTCTGGTGGTCTCCCTGATCGTGTTCATGGCCATCGGCATCCCCATCACCTTTTCCCTGGGCATGTCGTCTTTGCTGGCCATCATCCTCAGCAAGCCGCTGTCCATCACCCTCATCGTCACCAAGATCTTTGCCGGAGCGGATTCCTTCCCCATTCTGGCGGTCATCTACTTCATGATCGCCGGCGAGCTGATGCTCCAGGGCGGTCTGACCAAGCGTCTGGTGGCGCTGTTCCGAAAGCTGCTGGGGTGGATCCCCGGAAGCATGGTGGTGATCTCCTTCATCACCTGCGCGTTCTTCGGCGCCATCTCCGGCTCCGCCCTGGCCACCACGGCGGCCATCGGAAACGTCATGTATCCGGAGATGACGAAGGATGACGATTACCCCGTCCCCTTCGCCGCCTCCATTCAGGCGGTGGGCGGCACACTGGGAACCATGATCCCGCCGTCCCTGCCGCTGATCCTCTTCGGGTGCCTGAGCGGGACCTCCGTGTCCAGCCTGTTCATCGCCACCATCATCCCCGGGCTGCTGATGACCGTCATCTATATGGTGACCGGCCTGGTCATTGCCCACCGCAACGGATACGGCCGCAGCGATCAAAAGGGGACGGCAGAAAACCGCAGTTTCCTCACCGTATTCAGGGAAGCCATCTGGGCGCTTCTGTCTCCCCTGCTGATCCTGGGCGGGATCTACGGCGGCATCTTCACCGCCACGGAGGCCGCCATCGTGGCGTGCATCTACTCTTTGTTCGTGGGCGTGTTCATCTATCGGGAGCTGGACCTGAAAAGCGCCTACAGGGCCATTCTGGACGCGGCCAAATCCAGCGCGTCGGTGATGTTCCTGTGCTGCTGCGCGACGCTGTTCGGCTACTGCATGACGGTCCTGGGGCTGCCGCAGCTGGTCACCCAGGCCATGACCAGCGTGATCCACAGCCCTGTGATCTTCCTGCTGGGCGCCAACATCATCTACATCCTGTGCGGCATGTTCGTGGACGCCACCACGGCCATCCTGCTGGTCTGCCCGCTGCTGTACCCCGCCGCCTCCGCCTTCGGGATCGACCTGGTGCAGTTCGGCGTCATCACAGGCATCAACCTCTCCATGGGCATCGTCACGCCGCCCTTCGGCGGATGCATGTTCGTAGCCACCGGCCTGGACCGGCGGATCAAGCTGGAGGACCTGTACAAGGGCGTGCTGCCCTTCTGTCTCACCGGCCTGCTGGGCATCCTGGCGGTCACGTACATCCAGCCCCTGTCCATGTTCCTGGTGAGCATCATGAAGTGACCGCGGCACTCAGACAAAACCGGCATCTCCTGGATGCCGGTTTTGCCGCCGCAGATATCAAGTGAAAGGTAAGGTGTGTCTCATTGTTTGATGTGGTTTTTCGCGGCGGGCAGGTATTTGACTCCGCCCGCGCATGCTGGAAGCAGGCGGACGTGGCGGTGACCGGCCGCCGGATCGAAGCGGTGGGCCCCCTGGACCGGGAAGCCGGGCGGGTCGAGCTGGACTGCACCGGGAAGCTGGTCTGCCCCGGGCTGATGGATTCGCATCTGCACCTGTTCACCCAGGCGTCGGACGAGGGGATCCCGCCGGACCTGTGCCTGCTGCCCAACGGCATCACGTCCGCCGTGGACGGCGGCACCGCCGGCGTGTCCACCTACGAGGCCTTCCATCAGATCAACGTGCAGAACAGCTATGCCAGCATCAAGGCATATCTCAACGTCTCTTCGCTGGGAATGCTGCACGCCCGGGTGTTTGAAAACACGCGGGTGGAGGACTATGAGCCGGAACGCATCCTGGAGACGGTCCGGAAGCATCCCGGAGAGATCATCGCCCTGAAGCTGCGCTACAGTCTGGACCTGGATCCCCATATGCCGGTACAGGCCCTGGAGCGGTGCCTGGAGATCGCGGAGCAGGCGGGCCTTCCCCTGGTGGTGCATGTCACGAATCCCCCGGTGGACATGGGCGTCATCGCGGCGGCCCTCCGCCCCGGCGACGTGTTCTGCCACTGCTTTCAGGGCAAGGGCGACACCATCCTGGACGCGGGCGGCCGGGTAAAGCCGGCGGTTTGGGAGGCCAAGCGCCGCGGCGTGCTGTTTGACGCCTGCAACGGCACCAACAACTACTGTCACGACGTGGCCCGGGCCGCGCTGGCGGAGGGCTTCCTGCCTGATTTCATCTCCACCGACGGCAGCCACGTATTCCACTCCTTCTACAAGCCCAAGTGCTTCGCTCTTCCCTACATCCTCTCCAAATACATCGCGCTGGGCATGTCGGTGGAGGACGTTCTGGAGCGGGCCACCACCCGGGTGGCAAAATTCGCCGGCTGGGAGCGGAAAGGCGTTCTGGAGCCTGGTTACGACGCCGATATCGCCGTGCTCTCTGTGGAAAAGCGGGATGTCTCCTTTGAGGATTTCAAAGGGGACGCCATTTCCGGCCAAATGCTCCTGCTGCCGCAGCTGACCATGAAGGCCGGGACCATTGTGTACCGGAATCTCTCCTTCACATGACCGGCGGCAGAACCTTTTCAGGCACGGAGGATGGGGGGGATGTTCCGCCAAACATACGCGGCAGCCTGCCTCTCTCCGGCGTCAACCCGCACACATATTTTTCAAAAAGCCGCCGGCCTGGGTAAAATGTCCAGGCCGGCGGCTTCGCAGCGGCTTTCGGAGGATGGGCCGGCCCCCACAGGAAAGGGATCGTCAGCCGCCTAATGTCACATCCTGCTTCTGATACCATTGCAGCGCCTGAAAAAAATCCTCCGGCTGAAAGTCCGGCCACAGCCGATCCACCACAAAGAAATCCGCATAAACGGATTGTACCGGTAAAAAGCCGGATAACCGGCGCATTCCGCCCCAGCGAATGATCAAATCGACCCGGGAGATATCATGGGAACGAAGCTCGCCGCATATCTTCCGGCGATCCCTGCCGGGATGATCGAATGCGGCAAGATCCCATTCCCATCCATAGTTGACAAGAAAATTGACACGGATCCCGCCGTCGTTCAAATCCGTTCGAGTTGTGTAGGGCAGCAGCTCTTTCGAAAATGCGGGCGCGTCTTTGTCTCCGACCACAAGAAGGGAAACAGGTTCAGACGCGATGAGTTTTACGGCTTCAACACAGGCCCCTGAAAAAGCTTCCACCTGCTCCGGAGGCCGCCCGCAATTATCCGTTGTGAACCCATAATACGTGATCTCCTGGACTCCGGCTCTTTCAGCCAGCCGCAACAGCTCCAGTCCCGGCGCCAAACCATGGGCATACCCCTCCTGCTTATCCAAACCCGCGCGCCTGGCCCACCGGCGGTTCCCATCCGGGATGATCCCGATATGCCTTGGGATTCGCATTTTATCACCTTCTTCCAGTTTAGTAGTTCATTTCCGTGCAGCGGCTATGCGCCTTTCCCTACAAATCAAAACAGGCGGAACCCCTCATCCCCGGGGCGGTTTTTTCCCATCATCAGAAAAATCAAGCCCTGGCCCGTGTCCTGCTCCCGGAGATACAGGCATTTTTTGAGAGTGAGAAAGGACAGCGGGAGTTTGCCGAATGGAGAGCACCGCAAGAAAAGAGCAGGACGACACGGGACTAACAAAAGGCGGGGACATCTGCAACGATGTTCCCGCCTTATCTTCTTGTCTATATGGCTGTTAAGTCTGATCGAATTTACTTAATCAACCTTAAATTCCGCCGCCATTCAATACGTTAGCAATAGCCTGATTTGAAGCAATATTTCTTGATTTTCTACGCAAAGAAAAAGTTGCAGAAACATGGGTTTTTACCCACATTCCTGCAACTTTTGGTCCGAGTGGCGAGACTTGAACTCACGACCCCTTGACCCCCAGTCAAGTGCGCTACCAACTGCGCTACACCCGGTTTTGCTTTGTGACTTATCGAAGTCAGCTTGTATATATTAGCACGTCTCTTTTGAAAATGCAACCCCTTTTTTTCATTTTTTCTTTTTTTCTTCCAATGAGTTTTTTGTGAATCGTTGTTGACAAATCTGCTTCCTGTATGGTATCATACTACAAGTGTTCAAGAGTCGGCCTTTCCCGCCAGTCTGGAGAGATGTCCGAGCGGTTGAAGGAACCGGTCTTGAAAACCGGCGACGCGCAAGCGTCCGTGGGTTCGAATCCCACTCTCTCCGCCAATTTTATATTTGCAGAAGTACCCAAGAGGCCGAAGGGGCTCCCCTGCTAAGGGAGTAGGCTGGATAAAACCGGCGCGAG
>CALWXI010000021.1 GCA_944385455.1 uncultured Oscillospiraceae bacterium
ATCAGACAGGAGGATTGAGTGCAAGCGGCCTGCGCGTTCCGCCCCCCTCTAAACCGGAAGCCGGGCCGGTCAGCGCCTCCGCCAGCGCATCAGCAGGGCGGAGTTGAGAATGACCAGTACCGAGCCCGCATTATGGACCAGGGCCCCCACCACGGGATCCAGGATGCCGGTCATGGCCAGGACGATGGCCACAAAGTTCAGCGTCATGGAAAAGGCCAGATTGCAGCGGATGGTGCGCATCATGCGGCGGGACAGCCGCAGCAGATGGGGCAGCTCCCGGATCTCATCGTTGACCAGAGCGATGTCGGCGGCGTCCACGGCGATGTCGCTGCCCACGCCGCCCATGGCGATGCCCACCAGGGCCTTTTTCAGGGCGGGGGCGTCGTTGATGCCGTCGCCCACCATGCACACCATCTGTCCCCGGGCCTGACTGGCGTCGATCCAGCGGAGTTTGTCCTCCGGCAGGCAGTCGGCCTGGACGGATTCGATCTGCACCTGGCCCGCGATGTACCGGGCGGCGTTTTCGTGGTCGCCGGTAAGGAGCACCGGCGTCACCCCGGCGGCCCGGACGGCGCGGATGGTATCCGGCGCGTCGGGACGCAGGGTGTCGGACAGCGCCAGAAATCCGGCCAGGACACCGTCCACAGCCACATAGATGACGGTGCAGCCCTGTTCCCGAAACGGCTCTGCCAGGGCGGCACCGGCTTCCTCCCAGGCCGCGCCGGCTTGGCGCAGCAGCTCCGCATTCCCAGCGGCCACATCCCGGCCGTTCACTGAGGCCCGGACGCCCCGGCCCGGCAGCATTTCAAAGGACTCCGGCTCCGGGACAGGGGCGCCGGTCTCCGTCTGGAAATCCCGCACCACCGCCCGGCCCAGGGGATGCTCGGAGCGCTGCTCCACCGCCGCGGCCAAGGCGTAGAGGGCTTCCCGGGACAGCTGGGGCTGAAGGCTCTGCACCGCCGTGACCCGGGGCGTGCCGCAGGTCAGAGTGCCGGTCTTGTCGAAGGCCGCCTGGGAGACGTTTGCCAGCCGCTCCAGGGCGACGCCCTCCCGAACCAGAAAGCCGTGACGGGTGGCATTGCCGATCGCGGCCATGATGGCGGTGGGGGTGGCCAGCACCAGGGCGCAGGGGCAGAACACCACCAGAATGGTGACGGCCCGGATGATCTGGCCGGTGATCAGCCAGGTGACGGCGGCGGAGGCCAGGGCGATTACCACGATCCAGGTGGCCCAGCGGTCCGCCACTCCCACGATCTTCGCCTTTCCGGCGTCCGCCGACTGCACCAGGCGGATCATCCGCTGGATGGAGCTGTCCTCTCCCACCTTGTCCGCCCGCATGTCGAAGGCGCCGAACTGATTGACGGTGCCGCTGGAGACGCTGTCTCCCACGGTCTTGTCCACCGGCAGGGATTCTCCGGTCATCACCGACTGGTCGATGGCGGTCTGCCCGGCGGTGATGACGCCGTCCACCGGCACTGTCTCTCCCGGCAGGACCCGCAGGAGATCTCCCACCTGCACCTGCTCCGCCGGGAGGATCCGTTCCCCGCCCTCAGTGAGCAGGCGAGCTGTGCGGGGAGTCAGGTGCACCAGCTTTTCAATGCCCGCCCGGGCCCGGGCCACAGTGAGATCCTCCAGAAGCGCGCCCAGCTGCATGATGAAGGCCACCTCTCCGGCGGCAAAGGTCTCTCCGATGCACACTGAGGCGATGAGGGCCAGGGAGACCAACACGTCGGCCTTGATATCGAAGGCCGTCACCAGTCCGATGAATGCCTCCAGCAGAATGGGCACGCCGCACAGCACGATGGCTGCCCAGGCGGCGTCGAAGGGCAGCGGCAGCAGGCCGAAGATGCTCGCCGCCAGCGCCGCGGCAGAAATCACCAGACAGAGGACATCCTTCCGGACACCGCCCCAGTCCAAAAACGCTTCCAGCTTTTCCATGTGATATGCCTCCGATCTGTCCGAGATATACCCGTGGGGGTATATGCGCATTATACCCATATAGGTATCCACTGTCAAGAGATGAGCGGAGAATTTCCCCCTGTGCAGAAATGATCCGGTCTGGTATACTGGAGGACAGGAAGGGGGGATATCCATGCGGATCCTCATCTCGCCGGCTAAGCGTATGGAAACGGACACGGACAGCCTGCCCTGGCGGGACCTGCCGGCGTTCCTGCCGGAGGCGGAACGGCTTCTGGCGCGGCTGCGGGAGCTTACCGATGGGGAGCTGCGGGAGCTGTGGCGCTGCAATGCCGCTATCGCGGCGCAGAACGTCTCCCGGGTCCGGGCTGTGGAAGTGCGCCGAGGGCTGACACCCGCGCTGCTGGCCTACCGGGGCATCCAGTATCAGTACATGGCGCCCGGGGTGTTCTCCGACAGGGAGTGGGACTATGTGCAGGCCCATCTGCGCATCCTCTCCGGGTTTTACGGGCTGCTTCGGCCCCCGGATGGGATGGTCCCCTATCGCCTGGAGATTCAGGCCAGGCTGACGGGACCGGGCTGGAAGGACCTCTACGGATTCTGGGGGAGGAAGCTGTCCGCCGCCCTGGCGGCGGAAACGGAGGTCGTGGTGGACTTGGCCTCCCGGGAATACAGCCGGGCGGTGCTGCCGGGGCTTCCGCCGCAGGTGCGGGCGGTGACGTGCGTGTTCGGACGCCTTCGGGAAGGCCGGGTGGTGGAACAGGGCACGGCGTGCAAGATGGCCCGGGGAGAGATGGTGCGTTGGATGGCGGAGCATCGGGTCACGGAGCTGGAGGAACTGCCATCGTTCGGCCGCCTGGGCTACCGGTTTGATCCGGAGCGCTCCGGTCCGGCGCGGTACGTCTTTATTCAGGAGGGCCCCCAAGGGGCGGAAGGGAGCGGGAAGGATGGAATGTTCTGAGCACTACGCGGCGGACATGCTGCGGTATTTTGACGGCAAGCCCCAAGAGCTGGCGCTGTACGAAACGCTGTTCGAGGCCATGGACCGGGCGTTCCCGGAATCGTCGGTGCGGGTGCAGAAGAGCCAGATCAGCTTCTACGACCGCCATCTCTTTGCGGCGGCTTCCATCCCGGTGCGGCGGAAGAAGGACTGGCCGAAGCAGTGTCTGCTGGTGACCTTCGGCCTGGTCCGGCGGGAGACGGATCCCCGCGTCGCCGTGGCGGTGGAGCCGTACCCGAACCGCTGGACCCACCATGTGGTGGTGTCGCGGCCGGAGGAGATCGACGGGCAGCTGTTGGGATGGCTGGAAGAGGCCCGGGACTTTGCCCGGAGCAAATAAAAGGGAAGGGAGCGGAGACGGCATGGCGGAGATCCATCGGTTTGAGGAACTTTATGAGGAGCCGGAGCTGGACGGCATGGACGCAGAGCAGCTGCGGGCGTATCTG
>CALWXI010000022.1 GCA_944385455.1 uncultured Oscillospiraceae bacterium
GTGTCGATGCCCCGGCCGGCCGCCTCGCAGCCGATCAGGCGCACACTCTTGTCGGGAATGAAATGGTAGAAGCTGCCGATGGCGTTGGAGCCACCGCCCACACAGGCGATGACGGCATCCGGCAGGCGGTGCTCCTTCTCCATCAGCTGCTGGCGGATCTCCCGGGAGATGACCGCCTGGAAATCCCGGACGATGGTGGGGAAGGGGTGGGGCCCCATCACCGAGCCCAGACAGTAGTGGGTGTCGGCAATGCGGCAGGTCCACTCCCGCATCGCCTCCGAGACCGCGTCCTTCAGGGTGGCGGTGCCGGTCTTGACCGGGATCACCTCCGCGCCCAGCAGCCGCATGCGGTAGACGTTGAGCGCCTGGCGGATGGTGTCCTCCTCCCCCATAAAGACCACGCACTCCATCCCCATCAGGGCGGCGGCGGTGGCGGTGGCCACGCCGTGCTGGCCGGCGCCGGTCTCGGCAATCAGGCGGGTCTTGCCCATCTTTTTTGCCAGCAGGGCCTGGCCCAGCACGTTGTTGATCTTGTGGGCGCCGGTGTGGTTCAGGTCCTCCCGCTTGAGGTAGATCCTGGCGCCGCCCAGATCCCGGGTCATCTTCTCGGCGTAGTACAGCCGGGAGGGGCGGCCCGCGTAGTCGTTCAGCAGATGGGTGAGCTCGGCGTTGAAAGCCGGGTCTTTCTTATAATGATTGTAGGCTTTCTCCAGCTCAATCACGGCATTCATCAGGGTTTCGGGGATGTATTGCCCGCCGTGAATGCCAAAGCGTCCGTTGGGATTGGTCATACCTGTGCATCCTTTCTTACAGCAGCCGCAAAGGCGGCCATTTTGGTTGGGTCCTTCGCCCCGTCCGTCTCGATGCCGGAACTGACATCCACGGCAAAGGGGTGCAGCGCGGCCACGGCCCGGGCCACATTGTCGGGGGACAGTCCCCCGGCGAGAAAGTACGGCCGGGGAAACCCCCGGAGCAGGCTCCAGTCAAACCGGGTCCCGGTCCCGGCGCCCGAGTCCAGCAGCACAAAGTCGGCGCTGCTCTGCCCGGCCGCCGCCAGGTCCGCCGCCGATTGGATCCGGAATGCCTGGATGACCGGCCGGCGGGTGAGGGCGCGCAGCCGGCGGAGATAGGCTTCGTCCTCCCGGCCGTGGAGCTGGGCCAGGTGGATCACGCCCCGGTTCAGGAGCCCTGCGACGGTTTCGGGCGTTTCGTCCACAAACACCCCCACCGCCCGGATGTCCGGGTCCAGCAGCTGCCGCAGCGCCGCGGCCTGCTCCGGGGGCAGATACCGCCGGCTGGCCGGGGCAAAGACAAAGCCGATGTATTCCGGCTTCAGCGCGTTGGCGGCGAGAATGTCGCCGGGGCGGGTCAGCCCGCAGAACTTGATCCGGGTCATATTCCACCTCGCAGCCAGGCCAGACGGGCCTTTTTGTCGGGGGCACGCATCAGCGCCTCCCCGATCAGCACCGCGTCGGCGCCGATCTTTCGCAGGGCGGCCACGTCCTCCGGGCCCTGTACGCCGCTTTCTGAGACAAAGAGCACATCAGGGGGGATTTTCTCCCGCAGGCGGCGGCTGGTTTCCGTGTCCACCGAGAAATCCTTCAGGTTGCGGTTGTTCACGCCGATCACCCGGGCGCCGGCGCGCAGGGCCATCTCCACCTCCCGGTCATCGTGGGCCTCCACCAGCGCCGACAGCCCCAGCGCATCGCAGACGGAGAGGTACTCCCGCAGCTGTTCCTCGCGCAGCAGGGAACAGATCAGCAGCACCGCCGCCGCTCCCAGCAGTTTGGCCTGGTAGATCATATAGTCGTCCACCGTGAAGTCCTTGCGCAGGCAGGGGACAGGGACCGCGGCGGCAATCTCCCGCAGATACCGGTCCTCGCCCAGAAACCATTTCGGCTCGGTCAGCACCGAGATGCAGTCGGCGCCCGCCTCGGCGTAGGCCCGGGCAATGTCCAGATAGGGAAAGTCGGGGGCGATCAGCCCCTTGGAGGGGGAAGCCCGCTTACACTCGCAAATGAAGGAGAGCCCCGGCTTCTGCAATGCCCGCTCAAAGGCAAAGTCCCCCCGGGGCAGGCTCAGCGCCCGCCGCCGGATCTCCCCGGCGGGCAGCTGTTCCATGGCGCGGCGGGTGCGGGCCATGGCGTGCTCGGCCAGCTGGTCCAGAATGGTCATGCCTCCACCTCCGGACGGTTGCTGAGTTCAATCAGCCGGTTCAGGGTCTCCATCGCCCGGCCCGAGTCGATGAGCCGGGCCGCCAGCTCGATGCCCTCCTGCATGGTGTCCGCCTTGCCGCCGATGCAGAGCGCCGCGCCGGCGTTCATCAGGACGGCGTTGCGCTTGTGGCCCTTCTGCCCGTTCAGGATGTCCCGGGTGATCCGGGCGTTTTCCGCAGGGGTGCCGCCCCGCAGGTCCTCCCGGGTGCAGCGGGCAAGGCCGAACGCCTCCGGGGTGATGATGCGGGACCGGCACCAGCCGTCCCGAATCTCGCAGATTCGGGTGGGGGCGCTCATGGAAATTTCGTCCAGCTTGTCCTGGCCGTAGACCACCATGCCCCGGCGGACACCCAGATTGATCAGCACCTGGGCCAGCGGTTCCCCCAGGTAATCGTCATACACGCCCAGCAGCTGCATGGTGGGGGAGCCGGGGTTGGTGAGGGGCCCGAGAATGTTGAACACGGTGCGGAAGCCCAGCTCTTTGCGGATGGCGCCCACATACTTCATGGAAGCATGGTATTTCTGGGCAAAGAAGAAGCACATCCCCACCCGGTTCAGCAGCTCGATGCATTTGGCGGGGCTTTGCTGGATGTTGACGCCCAGCGCCTCCAGGCAGTCTGCCGTGCTTGGCCACCTTGATGCCGCCGGCCGCCGCCACCAGGGCGGAGGTGGTGGAAATGTTGAAACTTCCGGCGTTGTCGCCGCCGGTGCCCACAATCTCCAGCAGGTCCATGCCGGTGTCCACCCGGGTGGCGTGGTCCCGCATGGCGGCGGCACAGCCGGCGATCTCGTCGATGGTCTC
>CALWXI010000023.1 GCA_944385455.1 uncultured Oscillospiraceae bacterium
AGAGCCCGTCCCCCGGCGGATGGCAGCAGACGGAACACACGGCGTACAGGCCCTCCCGCTCCACCGTCAGCTCCCCCGCCGCCGTCTCCTTCCACATCACCGGATACCGGTCCACGGCCATCCCCCCTCTCCGCAAACAGGCCGCCTGCGCAAGCCTATGCGCAGGCGGCCTCCAATATGTCAGGCGATGGTATAGCTGCCGCGGACCAGCAGCTTGGTGGTGGCGGCGGTGGCTTTCACGCCCCGGCCTTCGATGGTCATCATATACAGGTGGTTCTGGACCAGCGCGCCGCCATCGTTCAGCGTGCCGGCGGTGGTCTCGTCAATGAGCCCCGGCGCGGAGGAAGCCGTACACACAGCGGTTCCCACCCGGAGCATAACCTCACAGCCCACGTCTCCGGTGAGGACCTGTCCGCTGGTGAGGGTCACCACCGAGAAATTGGCGGAGGTCCCGCCTCCCCCAGTCTGCTGGGACAGCTGCGCGTTCCGGTCGGCGATCTTCTCATCCACCCGGCTGAGCACATTGTTCAAAAATGTCTCGTTGAGATAGCTCAGCGTCACCAGCGGATCCTGATCGGTCCCCGCCTCCGCGGCAAAGGACACTGTCGCGTTCAACACACCGCAGATCGCCAGCAGCACCAGCGTCCGCAGCACCCACCTGTTTTTTTTCATATGTACCTCCATCTGTCTTTTGTCACGAAAGCCGCGCCCCGGAAAGGGGGGCCGCCCTTTCCGGGAAAGCGGCGCGTCACACCATCTGGTCGTGGGGCAGACCGAAGCTCACCGCGATCGCCAGGTCCACCTGCTCCATCACCGACTCCTCCACGTGTCCCATCCGCTCCCGCAGCCGCTTTTTGTCCAGGGTCCGCACCTGCTCCAGCAGGATGACGGAATCCCGGCTCAGGCCGCAGTTCCGGTCCACGGGAAGGTCGATATGTGTCGGCAGCCGGGCCTTGCCCGTCTGGGAGGTTATGGCCGCCGCGATCACAGTGGGGCTGTAGCGGTTTCCGGTGTCGTTCTGGATGATCAGAACCGGCCGGACGCCGCCCTGCTCGCTGCCCACCACCGGGGAGAGATCGGCATAGTAAATGTCGCCGCGCTTGACACTTGTATCCACAAAGTTCACACTCCGCCGAAAGAAGTACCCGTCACCAAGCCTTGCTCGGTGAGGCCACTTTCATTCTCCCACGCAGCCCGTGAATTTATACGCAGCCGGGGATGCAATTTCCGGCGTCCCGCCCCCGCAGTATCCTATGCGGGGGACAGTCCGGGAGTGTGTCACAGCAGCCGCAGGCTCCGCTCCGCCACGCGGCCCTGCTCCAGATACAGCCGGGGCACCCGCTTGCTCACCGCGCAGGTCAGCTCATAGGGGATGGTGCCCAACACCCCCGCCAGCAGGTCCACCCGCTGGCGCCGGCCGAAGAGCTCCACCTCGTCCCCCACATGGACCTCCGGCAGGGCGCTGAGGTCCACCATGGTCATGTCCATGCAGATGCGGCCCAGAATCGGGGCGGGTCCGGAATCCGTCACCACGGAGATCCGGTTGGAAAGCCCCCGGAACAGGCCGTCGGCATATCCGATGGGCAGCACGCCCACCCGGGTCTTTTCTGCCGTGTGGTACGTGCGGCCGTAGCTGATGTCCGTCCCAGGGTCAAAGACCTTGATGGTGGAGACGCAGGACCGCAGGGTCATCACCGGCCGCAGGTCCAGGGCCGGGGCGTCGTCCCCCACGCCGTAGAGCGCGATGCCCGGCCGCACCATATCCAGATACATCTCCGGATACCGGGCCAGAGCGCCGCTGTTGGCGCAGTGCCGGAGAGGGAAGGTCCGTCCCAGGGCGGACAGGGCCTCCAGCACCCGCATGAAGAGATCGAACTGCTCCCGGGTGTAGTCCGCGTCGGCGGGATCGTCGTCGTCCGAGGCGGCAAAGTGGGTGAAGATCCCCTCCGCGTTCAGCCCCGGCAGGGCGCAGGAGCGGGCGATGGCCTCCACACCGCCTTCAAAATGTCCGTCCCGCACCAGAAAGCCCAGCCGGGACATGCCGGTGTCCACCTTGATGTGGACCCGCAGCGTGCCGCGGCAGGCCACGGCGGCCTCGCTGTACGCCTCCGCCTTGGCAAGAGCCGACACTGTCTGGGTGATGTTGTAGCGGATCAGCTCCCGGACCATCTCCGGCGGGGTGTGCCCCAGGATCAAAATGGGCATCCGGATGCCGCCGTGACGCAGCTCCCGGGCCTCGTCCAGACTGGAGACGGCCAGATAGTCGGCCCCCAGGCTCTCCAGCTTCCGGGCCACCTGCACCGCGCCGTGGCCGTAGGCATCCGCCTTCACCACGCCTAAGTAGCGCACTCCCGGCCCGATCCTCCGCCGGGCCTGGCGGTAGTTGTGGGCCAGGGCATCCAGATCGCTCTCCGCCCAGGTGCGCCGCAAAACGGTATCTTCCATTGCAAGGGTCACCTTTCTTTCGCAGGATCACGGTTGATCGATTATATCATAAAAATTAAAATCCGTAAACTCCGCTGTTAAAATTATTTCTCCGTCCACGGCGATCTCTCCCCGCAGCGGCGTGCCGTCGGACTGCCGCAGCCACACCGTGGAGA
>CALWXI010000024.1 GCA_944385455.1 uncultured Oscillospiraceae bacterium
GATCAGTACCTGTCCATGCTGGAGCGGTGCACGCAGATCACCGGCGATGCCGAGGCTTACCGGGAAAACGGCGAGGCGGTCCGGCAGCAGGTGGAGGAGGCCGTGGCCCGGGCAGACGGCAGCGGGCCCAGCGTGCTGTACATCCGGGTGTCCGGCTCCGGCTGCAAGGTGAAAAGCAGCCGGGACAACGTATTGGGTGAGATGCTGGCAGCCATGGGCTGTGTGAATATTGCCGACCGGGAGGATTCCCTGCTGGAGCAGCTGAGCATGGAGGTGATCCTGGCCGAGGACCCGGATTACGTGTTTCTGGTGTACCAGAGCGCGGACCCCGCGGTGGCCGAGGCGGTGGCGGATGAGATGCTGCGGTCCGATCCGGCCTGGTGGACGCTGCGGGCCGTGCGGGAGGGGCGGTGCCATGTGATGGACCAGAAGCTTTATAATTTGAAGCCGAATGCACGGTGGGGGCAAGCCTATGAACAACTGGCGGATATCCTGTACCCGGCTGCGTGACCGCCCGGTGAGAGCGGCGGCGGTACTGGCGGTGCTCACAGCGGCGCTGGCGCTGGCCAGCTTGTGCCTGGGCGCGGTGGAGCTGTCCCCGGCGCAGGTGCTGGAGGCGCTGCGGCAGGGGGACTCCGGCAGCGTGGCGGCGCGGGTGATGCTCTACTCCCGTCTGCCCCGCACCTGCGGCAGCCTGCTGACGGGAGCCGCGCTGGCGGTGGCGGGGGTCCTCGTCCAGACGGTGCTGGCAAACCCTCTGGCAGCCCCGCACATCATCGGCGTCAACTCCGGGGCTGGGCTGGGCGTGACGCTGTGCTGCGCCGTGGCGCCGGCGGCCGCCCTCCAGCCGCTGGCCGCCTTTGCCGGGGCCATGGCCGGCGTGCTGCTGGTACTGCTGTTCGCGGAGATGACGGGTGCGTCCCGGATCACGCTGGTGCTTGCGGGCGTGGCCATCTCCAGCATCTTCGGCGCGCTTACCGACGCGGTGCTCACGGTATTTCCAGACGCGCTGACTGGCTATTCCGATTTCCGCATGGGCGGACTGTCCGGCATCACCTCCATGGGCCGTCTGGCGCCGGCCGCCGGGATGATCGCGGTGAGCCTGGCGGCGGTGGTGGCGCTCTCCGGCCTTCTGGACATCCTGGCCCTGGGACCGGAAACGGCCCAAAGCCTGGGGGTGTCGGTGCGTCCGGTCCGGCTGGCTTTCCTTGCCCTGGCGGCGGCGCTGGCGGGAGCCGCGGTGAGCGTGTGCGGCCTGGTGGGCTTTGTGGGATTGCTGGTTCCCCATGCCATGCGGCGGCTGGTGGGGGAGGAGAGCCGTCCGCTGGTGCTCTGCGCGGCGCTGGGGGGCGCGTCCCTCATGACGCTGTGCGACCTGCTGGCCCGGCTGGCGGCCGCCCCCTTTGAACTGCCGGTAGGCACAGTCCTGAGCGTGGTGGGCGGGCCCTTTTTTCTGTATCTTCTGATCCGTCAGCGAGGAGGCAGGACCCATGATTGAACTGTGCGGTGTGCGGGCCGGCTATCACAAAAGGATGGTGCTCCGGGGCATCGACCTGACCTTCCGGCCAGGCGAGGTGCTGGTGCTGGTGGGGCCAAACGGCTGCGGGAAGAGCACGCTCCTGCGCACGGCTCTGGGGCTGATGCCGTGCTGGGGGGGACAGATACGGTATGACGGTGTGCCGCTGGAGAGCCTGACGCCCCGCCAGGTCGCCCGCCAGGCCGCGTTCCTTTCCCAGAGCCGTATGGTTCCCAGCATCACCGCCCGCCGCATGGTGCTCCACGGCCGTTTTCCCCATCTGTCCTACCCCCGGCACTACCGGGCGGAGGATTACCGGGCTGTCTGGGAGGCACTGGAGGAGGCGGGAGCCGCCGGACTGGCGGACCGGCCCGTCACGGAGCTCAGCGGCGGCCAGCGGCAGATGGTGTATTTGGCCATGGCCATCGCCCAGCAGACTCCCGCGATCCTGATGGACGAGCCCACCACGTTTCTGGACATCGCCCACCAGCTGGGGGTCATGCGTCTGGCCCGCCGCCTGGCCGGAAAGGGAAAAGCGGTGGTGATGGTGCTCCACGATCTGCCCCTGGCGCTGGCTGGCGGGCACCGGCTGGCGGTTTTGTCGGACGGGGCGCTGGTCCGCACCGGAACGCCGGAGGAGATCTACCAAAGCGGCGTGCTGGAGACGGTGTTCGGCGTCCGGCAGGGCCGGGCCCAAACAGCTGACGGCTGGCAGTATTACTGCCGGTCTTTGGAGAAGGAGGACATATGAAGCCCTGGTTTCCCTTTTTTGTCCGGCTGGACGGCGCGGCGGGACTGCTGGTGGGCGGCGGCAGGGTGGCGCTGCGCAAAGCGGAGAAGCTGCTGCCCTACGGTCCGCGGCTGACCGTGGTGGCGCCGGAGTTCTGCCCGGAGCTGATCCGACTGGCGGAGGACGCCGGGCTGGAGCTGCTGCCCAGAGCGTTCTCCGAGACGGATCTGGACGCCTCCCCGGCTTTTGTGATCGCCGCTGCGGGCGATGAGGCGATGGACCGCCGGATCGCCGCGCTCTGCCGGCAAAGGGGCATCCTGGTCAATGCGGCGGACACTCCCGAGGCCTGCGGGTTCCTCTTTCCGGCACTGGTGCAGCGGGGAAGGCTTTCTGTGGGAATCTCCACCGGCGGCGCCAGCCCCACTGCCGCCGTCTGGCTCAAGGAGCAGATCGAACGGCTGCTGCCGCCGGATTTTGCCGGGGCGCTGGACCGGTTGGCGGGCCGCCGGGAGAAGGTGCGGGCGGGATGCGCGGAGGAGGCTGAGCGGGCGCAACGGTTCCGCGAAGAATTTGCCCGGGAACTGGCCGGCAGCGCGGGCCGTGTGGTGCTGGTGGGAGCGGGCTGCGGGAAGGCGGACCTCATCACCGTGCGGGGGCTGCGGCTTTTGCGGCGGTGCCGCGCGGTGGTGTACGACGATCTCATTGATCCGGCCCTGCTGGACGAGGCGCCCGCCGGCGCTGAGCGGATCTATATGGGCAAGCGCAGCGGCAGGCAGGCGGCTTCACAGGAGGAGATCAGCCGCCTGCTGGTGGAGCTGGCCCGGGAGGGCGGACTGGTGGTGCGGCTGAAGGGCGGCGATCCGTTTGTGTTCGGCCGGGGCGGTGAGGAGGCGCTGGCCCTGCAGCAGGCGGGCATCCCCTTTGAAGTGGTGCCGGGCATCTCATCGGCCATCGCGGTCCCGGCGGAAGCGGGCATCCCGGTGACCCACCGTGCTCTGAGCCGATCCGTCCACATCATGACGGCCCATACCGCTCCGGGCAGCCAGCCGGAGTTCAGCCGCTGCGCGGCGCTGGACGGGACGCTGGTGTTCCTGATGGGGGTCCAGCGCCTTCCGCAGATTGCGGAAGGACTGATACGCGGCGGGATGCCGCCGGAGACCCCGGCGGCGGTGGTCAGCGGAGGGAACGCCGCCCGCCCTGCCGCGGTGCGGGCGCCGCTTTCCCGCATCGCAGAAGCCGCCCGGCAGGCGGAGATCACAGCTCCTGCAGTCATTGTGGTGGGAGAGACCGCGGCCATGGATCTGACGTTTCGTCCGGACGGGGACGATGCGCTGTGACGCAACAGGGGGACCCCCTGCCGATTCGGCAGGGGGTCCCCCTGTTGCGTCATGAAAAGCCGGGACTGGAGAGGAGAACTCGGAGAGAAGGAGAGGAAATGCCTGCAAGGCCGGCGCGGCACATGCCGGAAGCTCATGAGGGAGTTCCTGCGGCTTCGCCGGCCCGCGGCCTGCGATCGCCGGGCTGTGCGCCGTCCGGGGCGGTATCCGGCTGTCCGCCGCCCTTGCCGCCGGGAGCCCCGCCGCGGGCGCCCATCTGGCCGAGGCTTGCCTCTGAACCGTCGTTGGTGGTGACATCGCCGCCGTTATGGGCGTAGGTGCCGTCGCAGTCCAGGGCGGTATCGCCGCTGCCGTTGCAGGTGAGGTCCAGAGTGCCGCCGTTGATGGTCAGGTCGCCGTTGGAGTCGATGCTGTCGCCGCCGGACACAATGGTGAGGGCGCCGCCGTTGATGGTGATGAAGCTGTCAGAGCTGGAGCCGAGGGAATCCTGGCGCCCGCCGAACCCCTCGAAGCCGGAGCTGTCCGCCCCGCCGGCGGCGTTGAGGCCGCCGTCGATCTGAAGAGCGCCCTGGGCACTGACGGCGTCCCCCTGAGCCGAGATGATAAAGCTGCCGTCGGCAATGTAGAGGGCGCCCAGGGAGAGATCGTCGGCGTTTTCGCTGTGGATGCCGTCCTTGCCGGAGGTGATGGAGAAGGTTCCGCCGGCAATGGCGATGCCGTCCTTGCCGGAGAGGCCGTGGCTGGCGGCGGTGATGGTATAACTGCCGCCGGTGATGGTCAGTTCGTCCTTGGACACCACGCCGTGGCCCGCCTGGGCGTTGATGGTCAGGCTGCCGGAGCCGTTGAGGGTCAGATCCGTTTTGGCAAAGACCACGGCGTCGATGTTGCTGTCGTCGATGGCTGTATAGGTTCCGCCGTTGGACAGGGTGTTCTCCGTTCCGTCCGCCAGGGTGAGGAATACCTTGTCCGCCTCCAGCGCATAGATGGCGGCGGAGGTGCTGCTGGTGATGTCCGCTCCGCTGAGGACCAGCTGTACTTTGTCGGTGTCGCCGGCGTCCACCACGATCTGGCCGTCGGTGAGGGTGCCGGAGAGAAGGTATACGCCTTCTGCTCCGATGGTGATCTGTCCGCCGTCCACGGTGACTGCGGCGGAATCACAGGCCGCGCTGTCTCCGCTGAGCTGGATGGTGACGGCCTCGCTTTCATCGTAGGTGCCCGCCAGGTCCCGGTCGCTGAACAGGGAAGCGGCGTCAATGGCGGATATGACAGTGACGGTCTCGGCGGTTGTGTCCTCCCCGGCGGCCGGGTCTGCCTCGGAGGCCTGCGCGCCGCAGCCGGTGAGAAGCAGCAGGGCGCACAAAAGCATCGCGGCGAATTTCTGGGGTGTGGATCTCATGATGATCATCTCCTTTTCAGAGGGTGGCCGCGGCACTGTCCTGATGGCCCAGAGAGATCTCCAGGTTCCCGTTGCGCAGCCGCAGCTGGTCGATGAGGTGCTTTTCCTGGGCTGGATTTTTCAGTGTCAGGTCGTAGGTGAGCTTGAACAGACTGCCCATGTTGGTGGTCTTTACCTGAGTGAGGGCATACCGGCGGGTGTACTGGGCCAGAATGGGATCGAAGACCCCGGCGTAGTCCAGATCCTCCGGAATGGTGATGTGAAGGGTGCGTTCCTTGGTATTGCCCGCCCCGGGGCGAAGCGTGACTCCGTTGTAGAGCATCATGGCTCCGCCCAGGATCAAAGTGAAGAGGAGACCGTAGCCCAGGTAGCCCATACCGATGATGAGGCCGGTCCCCATGGCCACGAACAGTGCCCCGATCTCCCGGGCGGAGCCGGGGGCGGAGCGGAAGCGCACCAGATTGAAGGCGCCGGCCACCGCCACGCCGGTACCCACGCTGCCATTGACCATCAGGATGACCACGCACACCACGGCGGGCAAAATGGCCAGGGTGACGGTCAGGCTCCGGCTGAAGCGGGAACGCCATACCGTCATGGCGCACAGCAGCAGGCCCAATGCCAGGGACGTGCCCACGCACAGGAGGAACTGGACGGGAGCGATGGGATCGGCCGCAGCGCTGTCGAACAAGCCGCGGAAAAAGGCGTCAGGCATAGTCCCGCACTCCTTTCCGGCCTGTCAGCAGAATATCCTGATAGGCGGCGCCGTATTTGGAAAAGGAGGTTTTGAATAGATTCTGCTCCGACAGAACACGGGCCATCCAGACAGGGAGTCCTCCGGCCGCCTTCAGTTCCATCAGCACCCGCCCGCAGGGCAGGATGGGAGTGCCCCAGGGCTCGGAATCCAGCGTCAGCTCCTCCCGGCGGTACCGGATCTCCGTATCAAAGGTCACCCGGAAATCCGGGTCCTCCGCTCCATGAAACGCATCCCGCTCATACGAGAGGAACACGGCGGGGCGCAGGGGCTTGTAGAAGTCTGCGGCATAGGCCAGTTCCGCGCCGATCTGGCTGCCGGGCCAGAGCGCCGTTCCCGCCAGGCACT
>CALWXI010000025.1 GCA_944385455.1 uncultured Oscillospiraceae bacterium
CCAACCGGCGGCGCAGGGGAAGCTTCGGCTTCCTCTACAAGCTGTTGTCCATGCTGGTGATCTGCGGCGCCATCGTGGCGGCGCTGACGCTGTTTTTCCGGGTGGACACCATCCTGGTGGTGGGCGCACACCGCTATACCGCCCAGGAGGTCATCGACGCCAGCGGCATCACCGCCGGCGACAACCTCTTCCTGCTGAACAAATACGCCGCGGCGGACAGCATCTCCACCGCCCTGCCCTATATCGACACGGAGGGCGTGTGGATCCGGCGCAAGCTGCCCGACACCCTCATCATCGAGGTGGAGGAGTGCGGCACGCCTCTGGCGGCGGAGCAGGATGGGACGGTGTGGCTGGTGAGTCCCAAGGGCAAGATCGTCCAGCAGATCACGGAGGAGGCGGCGGCGGACTACGGCCGCATCGACGGCTGCGCGCTGCTGGCGCCCTCGGTGGGCACGCAGCTGGCCCTGGCCACGGAGTACAGCTACCGCCAGACGGCCCTTCTGCGGCTGATGGCGGCGCTGGACGCGGCGGGGGAGATGGAGAACGTGGACGCCATCCACCTGGAGGACGCGTCCACCCTCACCATGGACTACGGCGGCCGGTTCACCGTGCAGCTGACCTACGATGCCGACTATGCCCGCAAGATTCGGACGCTGCGCATGATCCTGGATGAGAGCGGCGCCATCCAGGACAATATGACCGGAACCTTCGACATGCGCAGCGAGGACGGCAAGGTGAATCTCATCCAGAACGTGCGCTGAGGCGGCCAATGCCGGAAGAGGGAGAATTTTCCAGTCCCGGCCCGGCACTTTTTTTGCAAAAAAGGTGCGAAAAGACGGAGGGGCACTTGACCGGAACGGGAAAGTGTCATACAATGAAAGACAAGTATCCCAAAACCACAGGATATAGCGTACATACAGGGGCCGCGCGCCCCTTTTCACACAAATGATAGCAGGAGGCACCACTATGGCATTTGGATTGGAAACCGGTCCCGATACCGTTGTCAATATCAAGGTTATCGGCGTGGGCGGCGGCGGAAACAACGTGGTCAACCGCATGGTCCGCTCCGGCACCAAGGGCGTGGATTTTGTGGCGGTGAACACCGACAAGCAGGCGCTGAACGTCTCCAGCGCCACCTACAAGATCCAGATCGGCGAGAAGCTGACCCACGGCCAGGGCGCCGGCTCCGATCCCGAGGTGGGCCGCAAGTCCGCCGAGGAGAGCCGCAACCAGATCGCCAAGGCGCTGGAGGACACCGACATGGTGTTCATCACCGCCGGCATGGGCGGCGGCACCGGCACCGGCGGCGCGCCCATTGTGGCGGAGATCGCCAAGGAAATGGACATCCTCACCGTGGCGGTGGTGACCAAGCCCTTCAGCTTTGAAGGCCGCCGCCGCATGCAGCAGGCCGAGGCGGGCATCACCGAGCTGGAGGGGAAGGTGGACTCTCTGGTCATCATCCCCAACGAGCGGCTCAAGCACGCCACCGACCAGAAGATCACCTTCGCCAACGCCTTCGAGATCGCCGACGATGTGCTGCGCCAGGCGGTGCAGTCCATCTCCGATCTGATCCGGGACACCGGCTTCATCAATCTGGACTTTTCCGACGTCACCGCCATCATGAAAACCGCGGGCATGGCCCACATGGGCGTGGGCCGTGCCGCCGGCAAGGGCAAGGCCGAGGAGGCCGCCAAGATGGCCATTTCCAGCCCGCTGCTGGAGACCTCCATCGAGGGAGCCAAGGGCGTGCTGATCAACGTCACCGGTTCCATGGACATCGGTCTGGAGGAGGTGGAGCAGGCCGCTTCTCTGGTGCAGGCCGCCGTCCACCCCGACGCCCTCACCATCTTCGGCGCCACCTTCGACGAGACCCTGGACGACGAGATCCGGGTGACGGTCATCGCCACCGGCTTCGACAAGGCGCCCGGACAGCCGCTGCCCAAGCTGTCCGCCGCCGCGCCCCAGGCGGCCGCCGCCGCGGCGCCCGTCACGGCGCCCGAGCCCATGCCGCTGAAGGAGGAGGACGTGCCCAAGCCCGAGGAGGACGATCCCTTCGAAGACATTTTCAAAATTTTCAACAAGCGCGACGATTGAGAAAAAGTTGCCGCACCCCGCAGGATTTTTCCTGCGGGGTGCTTTTTTCGCCCCACGGACCGGGGACCGGCAGGATCTGGATTGGGCGGCCTGACGGATTTTGCCGGGGGTGCTTGGGCCGCGGCGGCAGAAGATAAGGGCGCCGGTATCCGCCGGCACATGTTTTGAAAGGGGTGATCGAATTGCATGGACCCATGCATGAGACAGGGCGGCTGCTCCGTCTGGGCGCGGCGCTGGTGCTGGCGTGCTTTCTGTGCGCCGGACCCGCGGCGGGCGCCGCGGACGCCGCCGGGGCGCGGATGCTGATCCCGGCGGGCCACACGGTGGGCATCAAGCTCTTTGCCCGGGGCGTGCTGGTGGTCCGCCTCAGCGACGGAGGCACGCCCGCCAAGGAATGCGGCCTGCAGACCGGAGACGTCATCGTCAAATGCGGCGGCGTCACCGTCCAGTCCACAGAGCAGTTCCAGGCGCTTTTGCAGGAAAACGGGGAAGCGCCCACGGACCTTCAGGTCCGGCGGGAGGGAAAGAGCATGACGCTGTCCGTGGCGCCCGAACAGAATGAGCAGGGCACCTATTCCATCGGGGCCTGGATCCGGGACAGCATGGCCGGCATCGGCACCGTGACGTATGTGGACCCGGGGAGCGGCGATTTCGGCGCTTTGGGCCACGGCATCACGGACGTGGACACGGCGCTTTTGATGCCGTTCTCCTCCGGCTCCGTGCTGCCCTCCACGGTGAAGGCGGTGAAGAAGGGCGCCTCCGGCGCGGCGGGAGAGCTGCGCGGCGATTTTGATCTGACGGAGGACCTGGGCGTGCTGCATGCCAACACCCAAAGCGGCATCTTCGGCACCTTCTCCGGCCAAACGGAGGAATGGCAGACCGGCGAGGCTCTGCCGGTGGCGAGGCCCGATCAGGTGCATGAGGGCGCGGCCACCATCCTCTCCAATGTGGCGGGAGACGCGGTGGAAGCCTATGACATCGAAATTTTAAAAGTGGTCCCCGGCGCGGAAAACGGGCGGGAGCTGGTGATCTCCGTCACGGACCCGGAGCTTCTGGCCGCCACCGGCGGCATTGTCCAGGGCATGAGCGGCAGTCCCATCCTGCAGGACGGGACATTCGTGGGCGCCGTCACCCACGTGCTGCTCAGCGATCCAACCAAAGGATATGGCATTTTCCTCGAAACTATGCTGGACGCGGCGCAATAATGCAAAAAAAAGGCGGCGGACGAAATGGCAGAGGATCATAAAGAAGTATTGCAAAAATACTGACCTATGCCAAGTGAACGGGAAATAAGAAAACTCTATGTGAATGGACGAACCATTTGCATAGAGTTTTTCTTTTGCCTGTTTCAAATTTTCAGCGTCCGCAGGATGCGCAGCCGTCACCGGAGGGGACGATCTTGGGGGCCTGGGGGTTATCTCCCAACAAGCATTTTGGTCGGTGCAATCCGGCCAAAACTGCAAAACATGTACATGTTTGCATTGCTTGCCAATTTGAGAAACATGATAAGGTCTTAAAGTCTGTTCTTATCGCCCCACTCGCACATCCCATCTAAAATAGGTATAAGAGATTTTCCTCTTTCTGTCAAACTATACTCTACTTTGGGCGGGATTTGCGGATATTCTTCTCGGTGGACGAGTTGATCAGCTTCTAACTCTTTTAGAGTAGAACTCAATGTTTTATAGGAAATCTCTCCTATATATTTTTTCATCTCATTAAACCGTACAACTCCGAACTCCATTAAAGTATAAAGAATTGTCATCTTGTATTTTCCGTTAATCAACGAAAGGGTATAGCTGAATCCTGTTGTTCCAAGGCATTCGTTGGCAATACAACGTTCACTCATTTTAGACTCTCCT
>CALWXI010000026.1 GCA_944385455.1 uncultured Oscillospiraceae bacterium
TTCGACACCGAGGTCTACTCCAACACCGGCGGACAGGCCTCCAAGGCCTCCAACATCGGCCAGGTGGCACAGTTTGCCGCGGCCGGCAAGGAGATCAAGAAGAAGTCCCTGGCAGAGATCGCCATGAGCTACGGCTACATCTATGTGGCCCAGATCGCCATGGGCGCCAACCCCGCCCAGACCCTGAAGGCCATCAAGGAGGCCGAAGCCTATCACGGTCCCTCTCTGATCATCGGCTACGCCCCCTGCGAGATGCACTCCATCAAGGGCGGCATGATGAACTGCCAGAAGGAAATGAAGAAGGCCGTGGAGTGCGGCTACTGGAACCTGTTCCGCTTCAATCCCGCCGCCGAGGGTGCCAAGTTCACTCTGGACTCCAAGGAGCCTGCCGGCGGATATCAGGAGTTCCTCATGAACGAGGCCCGGTACAGCCGTCTGACCCGCGAGTTCCCCGACCGTGCCGGCGAGCTGTTCCAGCGCAACGAGAAGAACGCCATGGAGCGGTATCAGCACCTGCTCAAGCTCAAGTCCATGTACGAGGGCTGAGCGTTCCCACAATCAGGAAGAGAGGTCCGCGGTACTTACCCGCGGGCCTCTCTTTTTCACAGTGTGTTTACAATTTGTTCATATCTTTTGCGGGGCAGATACGCTATAATTCTGCCGAAAGGATGGTCGATGCATGAGTCTGCTTCCTGCGGCCGCAATTGTCCGAAAGCCGCGCAGGTATGCCCTGCCGGCAGTCCTTGCGCTGCTGAGCCTGCTGGTGACACTGGTGGTGGAGCTGTTCAACCACAAATCTTTTACCGGCGGACTGGACAGCTTTTGGCAGTTTGCCACCGGGGCGCCTTTGGCACTGCTGGTGAATTACCTGCTGGTACTGCTGACGCTGGTACCGGCAATCTTTCTGCGCCGTCGGGTCTTCTACATCACGCTGGCATGTGCCGTCTGGCTCGCGGTCGGCGCAGTGAATGGATTTATCCTCCTCAATCGGATGACCCCCTTCACCGTGGCGGATCTCACTGTGGTCAACACCGGTCTGGACACCCTGCCCAACTATCTCTCCGCCGGATATATCGTACTGCTGGCCATTGCGGTGGGCGCGCTGCTGGCAGGTCTGGTGCTGCTTTTGTGGAAGGGGCCGCGCAGCAATATCCCCGGCCAGCAGCGGTTCTTTGCCGGGATTCTGGTGCTGCTGGTGAATGCGGGCCTTCTCTTCGGTGCGTGGACCCTGGCATTTCGGGCCGGTCAGCTGTCCACTGTGTTTTCCAATCTGGCCAACGCCTATGATGATTACGGTTTTGCCTACTGCTTCGCGCAGACCTGGCTGAACAAGGGCATCTCTCTGCCTCCCGGCTACAATCTGGGCACCGTCCGGGACGTGCGGCAGCAAATCGAGGCGGGGCAGACCTCCTGTGTGCCGACAGCCGACGACGTCAATGTGATCTACGTGCAGCTGGAGTCCTTTGCCGACCCGGCAGAGATCCGGGGGCTGGAGCTGTCAGAGGACCCGGTGCCCAACTGGACGGCTCTGAACGAGGCGTACTCCTCCGGCGGCCTTCGGGTGCCGGTCGTCGGCGCGGGCACCGCCAACTCCGAGTGCGAGGTCCTCACGGGGATGAGCGTGCGGTTCTTCGGCCCCGGCGAGTACCCCTATCAGACCCGTCTGAAGACCCGGGCCGTGGAGACGGTGGCCTATAATCTGAAAGCTCACGGTTATGCCACCCATGCCATCCACAATCATCGGGCCACATTCTATAACCGCAACCTGGTCTATCGGAATCTGGGCTTTGACGACTTCACCTCCCTGGAGTACATGCCCCAGGTGGAGCAGACTCCCGGCAACTGGGCCAAGGATGCCGTACTGACCGGGCAGATCCTTCAGGCGCTGGACACCACACCGGACCAGCCGGATCTGGTGTTCACCGTTTCTGTCCAGGGTCACGGCAAATATCCCACCGAGCCGGTGCTGGAAAATCCGGCGGTGACCGTCACCGCCTGTCCGGAACATCTGAACGTCAACGCGGTGGAGTATTATGTCAATCAGCTCCGGGAGATGGATCAGTTTATCGGCGAACTGGTCCAGGCCCTGAACCAGCGGAAAGAGAAGACGATTCTGGTGCTCTACGGCGACCATCTTCCGGCGTTGGGCCTGGAGGGAGCGGATATGCAAAGCGGTACTCTTTTCCGCACCGGCTATGTGATCTGGGACAACTTCGGTCTGGACCTGCTGAACGAGGATCTGGCGGCCTATCAGCTCTCCGCAGCGGTCCTTGGCCGTCTGGGCATCTCCGACGGATATTTCAACGGCCTTCACCAGGTCTTTCGCGGGGAGGCCAGCTACGGCCAGGAGCTGCGGCTGCTGCAATACGACGTGCTCTACGGGCAGCAGTATCTCTATCACGGAAAGGACCCCTATACCGCCACGGACATGACCATGGGGATGGCCCCCATTGTCGCCCAGACACTGGAACGGCATGGGGATGCCTGGTACATCAGCGGCGAGCATTTCACCCCCTACTGCCGGGTGACGGTGAACGGCAAGACCCTGGACGCCGTCTATCTGTCCCCCAGGATGATGAAGATCACCCAGGATCCCGGCACCACGGATGTCCGGCAGGTGAAGATCGAGGTGGTGGACAGTCATGACGAGATCCTCAGCGACACGGAATGAACCCGACGGACGGGGAACTGGTCCGGCCTGCCAGGCAGAAAATACGCTTTGTCCGTCATGCGGCGCCGCAAATGCGGCGCCGCTTTTCATATCTCGGGCACAGCGGTCCGCAGAGCCGCCCCCTCTGGAGACTTGAAAAGGCCGCACTCCTCGGACAGAAACGCAGGAACTTGCAAAAACTGCCCATTTGTCCTTTCAGACACCCCCTGCCGTCGGCTATACTTCCCCTTATCAAAGAGAGAGAAGGAGTGGGAGCCCCATGAAAAAGGCCGGATATGCCTATCCATCGCTGTTTGCCAGAATCGGAGGGGAATGGAAGCTGTATCTGCTGGCGTTCATATTCATTCTCATCGCCGACAGCATCGGACAGATCAAGATCCCCGTGTGGAAAGGAACGTTCATCATCTTCCCGATTTTCTACGCACTGTTCCTGGGCATTCTGACAGGGCCCAATACGCTGAAGATCCTGGATCATCAGAAAGTGAAGGCCGCATCCGGCCTGGTGGGCGTCGCCATTTTGCCCTTTGTCGCCAAGCTGGGCATCAACGCCGGCGCCAACCTGTCCGTAGTCATTTCCGCAGGTCCGGCACTGCTGCTTCAGGAATTCGGCAACCTGGGCACCATTCTGCTGGCCATGCCCGTGGCACTGCTGCTGGGTCTCAAGCGGGAAGCGGTGGGCGCCACTCATTCCATCAACCGCGAGACCAATCTGGCCCTGATGCAGGATATGTTCGGCGCGGACTCTCCCGAAGCGCAGGGCAGCCTCTCTGTCTATATTGTCGGCGGCATGGTGGGTACCATCTATTTCGGCTTCATGGCCTCCATGGCTGCCGCCACCGGCGTGTTTCACCCCTACGCACTGGGCATGGCCTCCGGCGTGGGCGCCGGCATCCTGATGTCCTCCGCCGTGGCGGCGCTCTCCGAGGTGCTGCCCGCCTACGCCGACGAGATCGCCGCGCTGGCCTCCGCCAGCGAGACCATCTCCGGGATCGACGGCATTTACATGGCGATTTTTATCGGTATCCCTCTTTGCAACTGGTTGTACCGGAAGCTGGAACCCACTTTGGGCCGGATCACCAAGGCGGGCCGCCGGGGTGTCCAGCAGGCTGAGCGTAAATAAGAGGAGGAGGCAATCGTGCGTATCAAGGAGTGGATCTTCGTTCTGGCCATTGCCGGTCTCGGCATGATGACGGCCAATTTCATCGGATTTGACGTGGCATTTCTGGATTCCCTGCCCGGCGTTTTGGTGCTGCTGGGCATTGCTCTGTGCGCGGCGGGCCTTTCCGCCGTGATCCCCCTGAAGCTGCCCACCGTGGCATACTGTTCCATCCTGGGCCTGCTGTGCGCCTGCCCCATTTCCCCCATCTCCGGTTTTGTCATCGAGGCGGCAGGGAAGATCAACTTCACCGCCCCGCTGACCATGGTGGGCGCCTTTGCCGGCATGTCCATCAGCAACCAGCTCAAGTCCTTCCTGAAACAGGGGTGGAAGCTGATCGTCATTACCATTCTGGTGATGACCGGCACTTTCTTCGGATCCCTGTGTATCGCCCAGGTGGTCCTGCAGCTGACCAGTGCCATCTGACCGGCCATGGAAATCCTCTTCGCCGCGGCCGGCTGCTGTGCCGTGGGATTGATGATCGGCTGGTGCGGTGTGGCCGGTTTCCTGCTGCCCATCCTGTTTGTCAGTGCCTGCGGACTGTCGGTGGCGGAAAGCCTGTTTTTCAGCTTTCTGTGCTTCGCTGTCTCCGGTATCATCGGCGCCCACAGCTATCACCGCAGGGGAGAGCTGCCTCTGCGGCCCGCGCTCTGGCTCTGCGCCGGAAGTCTGGCCGGCGGTCTGGCCGGAGCGGCGCTGGGCGGACTGATCCCGGCGGAAACTGTAAAGCAGGTGCTCTACATAGTGGTGCTGCTGTCCGGCTGCGCCATCGTTCTGCGGGAACTGCGCCCCCAGCGCAGCGGCCGGAGCCGCCGCGTTTCTCGGAGCTGGCTGCTGCCGCTGGGCGCAGCCACCGGGCTGATCTGCGCCCTGTCCGGAGCCGGCGGTCCGGTCCTGGTGATGCCGCTGCTGGTGGTGCTGGGCTTTCCGGCCAAGGCGGCAGTGGGGATGGCCTTGCTGGATTCCGTTTTTATCGCGCTTCCCGCCGTGGCAGTCTACGGGAGCCGCTGCACCCTCGCTCCGCTGCTGACGCTGCTGGCAGTATCCCTGTGCGCCCACGCGGTGGGCGTGTTCATCGGCAGCCGCACGGCGGCCCGGGTCCCGCAGGCCCTGCTCAAGCGCGGCGTCGCCGCGTTCTCCATTTGCTTTGCGCTGCTGATGCTTCTGAAATAGGAGGTCCCTCATGGAAAAAGAAATCCATTCCTGCGACATTCTGCTGACAAATACCCGTTATCTGACGCCGGATATGCAGGTGGTCTCCGGCAAGTCCATCGCCATTGCGCAGGGCCGCATTCTGGACATCACGGATGCCGGGGCGGAAGCCTGCCAGGCAGAGATTGTCCTGCCCGGGGAACATCTTTTGTGGATGCCGGGCCTGATCGACGGACATCTCCACACCAGCCAGCAGCTCCTGCGCGGGCGGCTGCTGGACGAAAAGCCCGTGATCTGGAAGCGGGTAAACGTGCCCTTTGAAAGCCGGCTGGATCCGGAGAGCTCCCGGCTCAGCGCCCAGCTGGCGGCCATGGAGATGATCTCCTGCGGCACCACAGGCTTTGTGGACGCGGGCGGCAAGTATCCCGAGGTGTTCGCCCAGGTCTACGGGGACTGCGGGCTGCGGGGCCGTCTGAGCGTCATGACCAACGACAATCCCCACGCGCCGGAGAGCCTGCGGGCGCCGTCGGTGTCCCAGGCCGTGGACCGGCTGCGGTCCATGCGGGACGCGCTGTCCGGACGGATGAAGCCCATCTACTCCGTCACCACCCCCACCGCCGTCAGCGAGGCCCTTCTGCGGGCAGTCTTTCAGGCGGCAGCGGAGGACGGCGTGCCGGTGGAGACCCACATGAACGAATATGCCAGCGAGGTGACGGAGTTCATCGAGCGCTATGGCGCGCGGCCGTTCACCTGGCTGGAATCGGAGGGCCTCCTGCAGGCGCCGCTGGTAGCTCCTCACTGCATATTCCTGGCCCAGGAGGAGATAGAGGTGCTCTCCCGCAGAGACGTGCGGGTGGCCCACTGCCCGTTTTCCAACTGCGGGAAGGGTGTTCCGCCCACGCCGCAGCTGCTCAGCGCGGGGGTCCCGGTGGGACTGGGCACCGACGGTTCCGCCCACGGCGGGCTGGATCTGTTTCGGGAAATGCGCCTTTTCAGGGGCGTGATGAATGTGACCCGCGGCGTGGCAGAGGCCAATTCCTCCATTATGCCCGCCCAGACACTTCTGCGGATGGCCACGCAGGGAGGGGCCGCGGCACTGCTGGAACCGGAGACCGGAGCCATCGAGCCGGGACGGCTGGCGGATCTCATCGCCATTGACATTGACGCCCCCCATCTCTGGCCCACCCAGGACCTGGTGCATTCTCTGGTGGAAAGCGCCTCCGGCGCCGATGTCCGTCACTCCATCATCGACGGTGCTCTGGTGATGAAGGACCGGGAGCTCTTGACACTGGACGCGCACCGCATCCGCCGGGAAGCGGAGCTTCTTTTGGAGAAAAATCCCTGGATGTGCCGCTGGTGACGCTTGTCCGCCTCCGGGAATCATGATATCATGGTTCCCGGAGGTGGTTTTATGCGCTTTGCGGAGCTGCTGCAGATCGCACCGGAGCTGAGCCGGTTCACGGATTCCATTCCCGAGGAGCTGGACGGACAGTTTACCCTGCTCTCTTACGGTCCTCACGCGCTGATCCACCAGAAGGACTCCCAGCTGGAGCGCATCGGAATCCTGCTCAAGGGATCCTTTCGGGTGGTCAATGAGTTTGAAAACGGCAACGTGTTCATGATCGAGCTCAACGACGCCGTCTCCTTCACCGGCGAGGTCACGCTTCTGGCCGGTGCCGCCACCACCTCCGTCACCATTGAAACCGTCTCAGACTGTCTGGTGGCCTTTATGCCGGTGGCGGCTTTCGACGCCTGGCTCCGCCGGGACATCCGGCTGCTGCGGGCCGTCAGCGAGCATGTGGCTGCCAAGCTGTACTGCTCCAGCTACAACCGGGGCGAGCGTCTGTTCTACTCCGCCAAGTACGTGCTGCTGAAATACCTCACCCAGCAGGCCGAGACCTTGGGCATCCGCCGCGCCGGAAGGGTGGTACTGCAGAAGACCCGGCAGGAGATCAGCGAGGAGGTGGGCATGACGGTCAAGACCATCAACCGCATCCTCACCCGGTTCTGCCGGGACGGGCTCCTTTCCATCCAGCGTGGGAAAGTGGCTCTGGACACGGCCCAATACCACCTGGCCCAGCAGGAGCTGAAGGTCTACATCAACGAAAACCGCAACGGCGCCAGATAGGTCCGAAGCGCGCAGAAAAACCCCCGGCGTTCTCAGGAACGCCGGGGGCTTTTTGGGTCTTCTTTTCCCGGATCCGCCGTCCCGCAGACGGCGCCACCGGGTCAATATCCCACGATGAGGCCCTTCTCCATGGCATAGAAGCTGGTAAGTCCGCGGCAGGGCAGGATGTCCACGCTGCGCACCGGAAGATCCGACAGAATCTGCTCCCGCAGCTGCAGCGCCCCCTCCGGATTCTCGCAGTGCGAGATCACCACCTGGGCGCCCTCGCAGTCTTTGCTGGCGCCCATGAGTGCGGTGATGGCACGGTAAGTCTTGCGCTCGCCCCGGGCCTTGTCCGCCACGTGGATGGTTCCCTGAGCGGTGGCGTCGGCAATGACATGGATGCCCAGCGACCGCAGCAGCGTGCCCACCAGAGGCCGCATCCGGCCGTTTTTGATGAGGTTGTCAAAGCACTCCAGCGTAAAGCAGGTGCGCAGCGACGCCTGATATATCCGCAGCTGGCCGCACAGCTCCTCAAAATCCCGCTCCGGATCCTCTTCCATCAGCTGCCTGGCCCGGCGGATCAGCAGCACCATGGCACCGGCGGTAGCCTTGGAGTCGATGACGCACACCTCTTTTTCCGGGTGCTCCTCCAGCACCATCTCCCGGCCCATTATGGCCGCGTTGTACGTACCGGAGAGATTTCCGGAAATGGTGAAGCACACCGTCCGGTCTCCTTTTTCAAAGGCCCGGGCAAAGGCGGCGGGGGAGGGACATGCCGTGGAAGAGGCGGACTTCTCCGCCGCCATGGCGGCCAGCAGCTCCGGCACCTCCAGACTGTCGTTGTCCAAAAATTCCCGGTCCCCCACCTGCAGCCGCAGAGGTACCGTCTCAAACCGTACCTGTTCACTGGTGAAATCCGACATCCGCAGGTCACAGCTGCTGTCGCTGACAATGTTCCAAACCATATGGCTCTCCTTATGATGTAGTCTGTCATACCAGATTTCTGTTTTCATCATAGCGCGGCACAGCGTGTTTGTCAATGCCCAATCCCTTGACAGCGGCTGCCGTCCGTGATATGGTAATCTTGTTTTTTGCAGAACAGTTTTGATATAAAACTTTTTGGGAAGGAGGCTTTTCCGTGTCCATCTCTTATACCCGCATGCTGCAGTTTTACCAGCATTTCAGCCGGTTCTACTGCCGCCGGTTCGCACCACTGCTCACGCGCAGCGGTCTTTCCATGCGGGAGATGAACGTGCTGCTGTTTTTCGCCAATAATCCCGATTACGACACCGCCCGGGACGTGACCCAATACCGGGGCTTGTCCAAGTCCCAGGTATCCCAAGCAGTGGATCTGCTGTGTGCCCAAGGCCTGCTGGACCGGCGGGCAGATCCCTCGGACCGGCGGGTCATCCATCTCCATCTGACGAAAGAGGCCGGACCTTTGACCAGGGAGGCGCAGGCCGTACAGGCAGGCTGCACCGCCCGGCTGCTGCAGGGCTTCTCGCAGGAGGAATCGGATCTCTTCTGTGCGTTTTTGGAGCGTGTCCTGGACAACGGCAGCGCTCTGGCAAAGGAGGCAAACACATGAATCGGTCACAGCAAGTAGATCTGGGCTCCGGCAGCGTGGGGCGGCTGCTTTTTTCTCTGGCAGTCCCCACCATCACATCCCAGATTGTGAACATGCTCTATAACATTGTAGACCGGGTGTATATCGGCCACATGGCCCCGGTGGAGACCGTGGGCAAGCTGGCGCTGGGCGGCGTGGGCGTATGTCTTCCGGTGATCATGATCGTCTCCGCTTTTGCGGCGCTCCTGGCCATGGGCGGCGCGCCCCGGGCCTCCATCGCCGAGGGACGCGGAGATCTGGCCGAGGCTGAGCGTATCATGGGCAACTGCTTCACCATGCTGGTGGCGGTGGGACTGGTGCTGACGGTGGTGTTCCGGGTGTTTTCCCGCCCCATTCTCCTGGCCTTCGGCGCCAGCGGCAACAACATCTCCTATGCCGTGGACTATATGAACATCTATGCCATTGGCACACTGTTCGTCCAGGTGACGCTGGGCATGAACGCCTACATTACCGCCCAGGGCTTCAGCATGGTGAGCATGAAGACCGTCCTCATCGGCGCCGTGCTCAACACCATTCTGGATCCCATCTTTATCTTCGGCCTGGGGCTGGGCGTCCGGGGCGCGGCCCTGGCCACCATTCTCTCTCAAGCCGTCAGTGCGGCGTGGGTGCTCCGCTTTATTACCGGCCCCCAGACGAAGTGGCGCCTGCGCAAGATCTATCTGCGGCCCCAGGCGGAGGTGGTGCTGCCAGCTCTGGCGCTGGGCCTGTCTCCCTTCATCATGCAGTCTACGGAGAGCCTCATCGCCGTGTGCTTCAACCGCTCCCTGCTTCGCTATGGCGGCGACGTGGCCGTCAGCGCCATGGCGGTGCTCACCAGCATCATGCAGTTTGCCATGATGCCCCTTCAGGGCCTGACGCAGGGGGCTCAGCCCATCGTCAGCTACAACTACGGTGCCCGGAACCCCCATCGGGTACGCCGGGCGTTCAAATGCCTGCTGGCATCCTGCGTGGCCTACTCCTTGACGCTGTGGCTGCTGGTACAGCTGCTGCCGTCTCTCTTCGCCCGGATGTTCACTCCCGACCTCGAGCTCATCGACTACACCGCCTGGGCCCTGCGGATCTACATGGGCGCCACCGGTATTTTCGGTATCCAGGTCGCCTGCCAGCAGACCTTTGTAGCCCTGGGCAACGCCAAGACCTCCCTGTTTTTGGCGGTACTCCGTAAGATCATCCTGCTGATTCCCCTCATCTATATTCTGCCCAACTTTTTTGCCGACAAGGCCTTTGCCGTCTTTTTGGCAGAGCCCGTGGCAGACATTCTGGCCGTATGCACCACCGCCACCATGTTCTTTTTCCAGTTCCGACGCAGTATGGAGCAGCTGGAACAGCCTAGCTGAAAGCACAAGCACCCGCCTTGTGGCGGGTGCCTGTGCTTTCAGTTCAGTCAACGCTCCCTGGGAAGAATCAGGTTCAGCAGCACCGCCATCAGCGTGGCGATAACCACCGGAGACTTGCCGAAAATCATGGTTACCGCCTCGGGGAACTGGCTCAACGCGGCGGAGGCCTGAGAGATGCCCACGCCCAGGGCCGCGCTGAGGCCCACGATAGTGGTATTCCGGGCGGTGAGCTCCTGGGAGGCAATGAGCTTCATGCCCGTCATGGCAATGGTGGAGAACACGGTAACGGTGGCGCCGCCCAGCACACACTGAGGGATGGTGGTCAGCAGCGCCGCAAATTTGGGAGACACCCCGGCCAGGAGCAGAAACCCGCCCGCCATGGTAAACACCGTCCGGTTGACCACCCTGTTGGTGGTGACAATACCCACGTTCTGGGAATAGGTGGCTGTGGGCAGGCCGCCGAAGAGAGCGGTGAGAATGTTGGTGGCGCCATAGGCGATGATGCCGCCCTGGAGCTCGGTGTCGGTGGGGTCCCGGTCCAGGCCGCCGATGGTGGTAGCGGTGAAATCGCCGATGGCCTGGATGGAGTTGATGGCAAACAGCAGACCCACCGCGATGCAGCTGGGCGCGTCGAAGGAAACTCCGAAGTGGAGAAACCGGGGCAGGGAAAACCAGGCCGCCGCGCCCACATCGGCAAAGCTCACCATACCAAAGGCCATGGCCACCACATAGCCGAAGAGCATCCCCAGCAGAATGGACGCCAGTTTGCACACACCCTTAGCCTTATGGTTCAGCACCAGCACCGCCGTCAGTGTCAGCGCCGCCACCAGCCAGTTCTGCCAGGAGCCGTAGACCAGCGCTGGGGAAAGGCCCTGGGCCGCCACGGACTCCGCCGTGTTGCCGGTGCCGCCGGCCATGTAGTTGATGGCAGTGGGGTAAAGGGAGAGGCCGATGGTGAACACCACGGTGCCGGTAATCACCGGAGGGAACAAAAGACGGATCTTTTTGACGAATATACCCACCACAACGGCGACCGCACCGCCCACCAGCATGGCGCCGGCAATGGCGGCAATGCCGCCGCCGGAGGCGGCGATGGCCTGCATGCTGGGCACATAGGCAAAGCTGACACCCAGAATCACCGGCAGACCGGAGCCGAAGCGGCCGCCGATGGGGTAGAGCTGCAGCAGAGTGGACACGGCGGACATCACCAGAGAGGCCTGGATCAGCAGCACCTGGTCCGCCTGGCTGAGCCCCACAGCCCCGGCAATGATGATGGGCGGGGTGACGCACCCCACAATCATGGCCACCAGATGCTGCAGCGCCAGTGAAGCAGAGGTCCCCAGCGGCGGGATGCCTCGGAACTGGAACAGCAGTTTCCGGCGGGAATCCATCATTTCCATACAAAAATCCCCTTTCCAAAGGAAATCTCAGGTCTCTTTTTATGATACCATACCAGTCCGCAAAAGCAAACAAAATTTTTGATAATCTTAAAATTTATTTGTGCAACCTGCAAATTTTTAAGCCGCGCGCGGACTGAAAAACCGGCCCCGTGCCTCTTGGCGCAGGACCGGTTTTGGAGGATGCACAGTCGGCGCGCCGGACCTCAGTCCGGCACCACAGGCACAGCTCCGGCGGGGATGGGACAGGTGTAGCCCGCCTCCGTCCGGCGGAGGAACTCCGTCCGGGCCTCCTCCAGCAGACCAGGCTGGGCAAGGAGGTCGATGGCCGCCCCAGCCAGGACCTTACCGGCGTGGAGCGCGGCCTTGTGTCCGATATCCGTCCGGCCGCAGGAGACATTCTGCCAGCTGTGCCCGGGAGTGCCGTTGGGCCAGGCCGCCACGTGAATCTGCCCGGTGGGACACTGCCAGCTCACATCTCCCACATCGGTGGAGCCGGGCTGAAACGCCTCCCCCTGATACAGCGGTGCCAAAAAGTCGTTCATGGCGTGGCCGGCCTCGCTCTGCAGGCGGCGCACCTGCTCCAGCACCGCGCCGTCATACCGGGCGCCGATGCCCGGCGCCGCATCGCTGCCGGGATAGGTCTTGGCCAAGGCATCCGCAAAGGCGAGTTCCTCCGGCGTATGCTCCGGGACGCCCAGCTCCTGAAAGTTCCGGTAAAGCACCGTTTCCAGGGCATGGTTGGCGATCGTGTCCGCCAGACCGTCGATGAACTGCTTTTCAAAGGTGGTGCCTGTCATCAGCGCCGCGCCGGCGGCGATGTCGTCTACCCGCTTCTGCAGCTCCACCGCCTCGGAGACATGATTGGAGCGGACCATATACAGCACGCTGGCCCGGGGCTGCACCACATTGGGGCTGCGGCCGCCGGCGTCGGTGATGGCATAGTGGACACGGGCCCTGTCGCTCATGTGCTCTCGGAGGAACTGCACGCCGATGTTCATCAGCTCCACGGCGTCCAGGGCACTGCGCCCCCGGTCCGGATCACCGGCGGCATGGGCCGCCACACCGGTAAAGTGATACTGGGTCTGGATGCAGGAGTTGGAGGAACCGGTGACCACCTCGTTCACGTCGTCCGGGTGCCAGGTGAGGGCTGCGTCCAGCTCCCGCCACAGCTCCTCACGGGCCATAAAGGCCTTGGCGGCGCCGCCCTCCTCGCCGGGACATCCATAGAGCACCACGGTGCCCGGCGCGCCAGTACGGGCTAGCCAGTCCTTTACGCCCAGGGCGGCGGCAAAGGCACCGGCGCCCAGCAGGTTATGTCCGCAGCCATGGCCGCAGCCGCCGGGGGTCCGCTCCTTCCGCTCCAGGGCACCGCCCTCCTGGGAGAGGCCGGAGAGGGCGTCATATTCCGCCAACAGTCCGATCACCGGACGTCCGCTGCCATAGGCGGCGGAAAAGGCGGTGGAGATCCCGCAGATCCCCCGCTCCACCGTGAAGCCCTCCGCCTCCAGCACCGCACAGTACTTCTCAGCAGAGCGCACCTCCTGCAGCGACAGCTCCGCGTAATCCCAGATACAGTCCGCCACCTCCGTCACCAGGGCAGCTTTGGCGTCTACGGCGGCCAGAGCCGCCTGCTTGTCCGTATTCATAGAGGTTCCTCCTTGTGTGAAGTGAAAAGCGGCGCGCACGGTGTGCGCGCCGCCGAAGGTTACAGCACCTTGCTGAGAAAATCCCGCAGCCGGGGGTGCGTGGGGCGGCCGAAGATCTCCTCCGGCGTACCCTGCTCCAGGAGCTTGCCGTCCGCCATGAACAGCACCCGGCTGCCCACCTCCCGGGCAAAGCCCATCTCGTGGGTCACCACCACCATGGTCATGCCCTCCCGGGCCAGCTCCTTCATGACCTCCAGCACCTCGCCCACCATCTCCGGGTCCAGGGCGGAGGTAGGCTCGTCGAAGAGCATCACTTCCGGCTCCATCATCAGCGCCCGGACAATGGCGATGCGCTGCTTCTGGCCGCCGGAAAGCTGGATGGGATAGGCCTGCGCCCGGTCCCCCAGGCCCACCCGCTCCAGCAGGGCCAGGGCCTTCTTCTCCGCCTCGGCTTTGTTCATGTGCTTGACCTGGATGGGAGCCAGGGTCATGTTCTCCAGGATCGTCATGTGGGGGAAGAGGTTGAAGTGCTGGAACACCATGCCCATCTTCTGGCGGTGCTGGTCGATGTTCACCCGCACCAGCTTGCCCGACGCATCGGGGACCTTGGGTTTGGTGATGTCCACCCCGTCAAAGATGATGGCGCCGCCGGTGGGCTGCTCCAGTAGATTGAGGCTCCGCAGGAACGTGGACTTGCCGGAGCCGGAGGGGCCGATCACCACCATCACGTCGCCCCGGTCGATGTCCACGGTGATGCCGTCCAGAGCCTTGATGGCGCCCTTGTTGTAGTATTTCTTCAGGTCCCGGACCTGGATCAGCTTATCTCCGGTCGCCACGGCTCATTCTCCTTTCGATGTACGCGATCAGCTTGGACAGGGGGAAGCAGATGCAGAAATACAAAAGCGTCGCCACCAGCAGCGGCTCCATGATGATATACGTGGCGGAACGGATGGAATTGACCATGGCCATGATGTCCTGGACACCGATGACATAGGTGATGGCGGACTCCTTGATGATGGTGACGAACTCGTTGGCGATGGCCGGGAGAATGTTTTTGATGGCCTGGGGCAGGATGATGAAGCGCATGTTCTGCATCTGAGAAAGCCCCAGGGACCGGGCGGCCTCCGTCTGGCCGCCGTCGATGGACTGGAGGCCGGAGCGGATGATCTCGCACAGATAGGCCGCGGAGTTCATGGCCAGGGCCACCACGCCGGGGAAGAAGCGGTTGAAGGAGATGAATCCGAAGATCTTGAAGGTGGGCAGGTCAAACAGCAGGCTGAACACACCGAAATAGATCAGGGAGATCTGCACCAGAACGGGGGTGGAACGGATCACTTCCACATAGGCGGTGGCCAGGAAGGACAGCGGATTGAACCGCCCCAGATGATAGAGGAATCCGGAGTCCCGCAGCAGGCCGCTTTGCCTGTCCCGCTCAAAAAATCCGAACACACGGGGAAACGCATGGGCCAGCCACAAAAACGGGCGGAAATTGCTCATGCGCAGCACCGCCAGCATCAGACCCAGCACAAAGCCCAGCAGCACCGTGAAAAATGCCAGCAGCAGCGTGACGATCAGGCCCTCCTTGAACATATTGGCGTAGGGAAGGAGAGCTTCAAAATTTTTCAGCTGGATAAAGGTTCCCATGGGTTCGCCCCTTTCTCTATTTCTTCCGGACTCTCAAAAACACGCCAATTCCTCCCCCGGTCCTTCGGGGGAGGAATTGGATCATATCAAACGTTTGCTCAGCCCTCGGCGGAAGCAGCCTCGCCGTTTTCGTCCAGCAGGCCCTCATAGGTGGTGCCGGAAGCCAGCTCGTTGGCCTCGGTGACGAACTGGTCCATGGTGCCGTCAGCCAAAACGGCGGCGATGGCGCGGTTCACGCCCTCCAGCAGGGCGGCGTTGCCCTTGGAGACGCCCAACCCCGAGTCCTCCTGGTCATAGGGAACGTCCAGCAACACCTTCCGCTCGGGATAATTCTGAGCGTAGCTCTGGGCCACCACCGTCTCGATGTAGGCGCCGTCCAGGTTGCCGGCCACCAGGTCGGCCCCGATGTCGGTGACCTTGGGCAGCTGGATCAGCTCGGCGTCTGGGGAGTTGGCCAGGGCCAGATCCACCTGGATGGAGCCGGTCTGAGCACCGAAGGTATACTCGGAGCTGTTGGTGTCCTCCAGAGAAGCGAACTTGTCAGCATTGGCCTGGGTGGTCACGAAGGACTGGCCGCCGGTGTAGAAGATCTCGGAGAAGTCCATGATGTTGGCGCGCTCAGGCTTGGGGGAGTAGCCGGCCATGCCCAGGTCCACGCTCTTGTTCTGCAGCTCCAGCAGCGTGCCGTCAAAGTCCATGGGGATGACTTCCAAAGTCAGGCCCAGATAGTCGGCGATGTACTGCGCCAGGCTCATCTCGAAGCCGGCCAGAGAGGCCTGGCCGTCCTCGCCGATGGCGTAGAACTCATAGGGGGCAAAGTCCGGGCTGGTGGCCACGGTGAGGGTGCCGGCGGTGACGGTGGTGATGGCGGCCTTCAGATCCTCGTCGCTCATGGAGGCGTAATCCACGCTCTCCGCGCCTTCCTCGGCGCCCTCCTCAGCAGGCTCGTCCTTGCCGCCGCAGGCGGCAAGGCTCAGCACCAGAGAGAGCGCCAGCAGCAATGCAAACAACTTTTTCATGGTACAAAACTTCCTTTTTCATCCAGGCCGCCTCCCAAGGGCGGCGGCACGTGATTTTTGTCCGCCGGGGCAATCCGGCTTGACAGGGGATACCTTATCA